>NZ_JBBKBS010000013.1:0-90300 GCF_037890285.1 Phocaeicola sp. HCN-40430 | reverse complement strand
AAAAACTAAAAAACTTATAAACTTAAAAACTGCATACAAAAAAACGGGGAGACGTTCACAAACGTCTCCCCGTTTTTTTGTGCTTTATTTCTTCGGAGTATTTTCCAGTGTAGCTACAAGGAAATCGTAGAACTTGGATACGGTAGGAATCAGACAGCGTTCTTCGGGGGTGTGAGGACACTGAAGTGTCGGACCGAAGGAAATCATGTCTAAGCCCGGGATAACAGCACCGATAATACCGCATTCGAGACCGGCATGGATAACTTTCACTTCCGGTTCTTCGCCGAACTGTGCCTTGTAAGATTCTTTCATGGCATGGAGAATCGGTGAGTTGACATTGGGTTCCCATCCGGAATAACCGCCGCTGCGTACTACATGCATTCCTGCCATAGAGAAGCAGCTTTCGATAGCTGTGTTGCGGTAGTCTTTCATCGATTCGCGTGAACTGCGGGTAAGCACTTTCACTGCTGCCTTACCGCCACCGATTTCTACAATGGCCAGGTTTGAAGATGTTTCTACTGTATCGGGGATAGTAGGAATGAAACGTTCTACGCCGTTAGGACAAGCAAAGATTGCGTCTACGAGGTTGTCGCGGATTTCTTCGGGCACCATTGTAGCCGGAAGGTCTACACGTTCTGCTGTGAAGCTGATGCCTTCTTCGATGGTAGCAAATTCGTCACGCCATACCTGTTCGCATTCGCCTACGAAAGCCAATACGTCTTCTACTTCGGTAGCCGGAACAGTGATGACTACTTCGCATTCGCGCGGGATGGCATTGCGCATGTTGCCGCCTTCCCATGATACGAGGCAAGCCTCATCGTAGGTAATCACCTGATTGAGGAAACGTGCCATCAGCTTGTTGGCATTGGCATGTCCCCAGCCAATCTGGATACCGGAATGACCGCCACGCAATCCTTTCAATGTCACTTTCAATGCTACATCTTCCGGATCGGTAGGTTCTTCTTTGTATTCAAGAGTGGCAGTGAGGTCTTCGCCTCCTGCACAACCGATATAGAGTTCACCTTCGTCTTCTGAGTCGAGGTTCAGAAGGATATCTCCTTCGATGGTTCCGGGTTTCAGTCCGAATGCACCGTACATACCGGTTTCTTCATCGGAAGTAATCAGGGCTACCAGCGGACCGTGTTTCAGGGTTTTGTCTTCCATTACGGCCATGATGGCTGCTACACCCATACCGTTGTCTGCTCCCAATGTAGTGCCTTTGGCTTTTACCCACTCACCGTCTACGTAAGGCTGGAGAGGGTCGTTTACGAAATCGTGTACGGTTTCCTTGTTCTTCTGAGGAACCATATCCATGTGTGCCTGCAGAATCACTGTTTTACAGTCTTCCATACCCGGAGTAGCCGGTTTACGGTAGATGATGTTTCCGGCTTCGTCCTGGAAAGATTCTACACCTGCATTCTTACCAAACTCCAACAAGAACGCCTGAATTTTCTCCAGATGACCCGACGGGTGGGGAATCTGAGTCAAAGAATAGAAATGCTTCCACACATTCTGTGGAGCTAAAGAAAGAATTTCATTCATTGGTTTAAAGTTTTTAAATTTTATGTTCTAATCAGTGGACAAGATAACAAGTGAACGTTTGAAACCAAACATCCAATTGGTATGAAAAAGACTCTGCACTTACTTCTTATTTGCAAGCGGCAAAGCCACTAATCCATATATGCCTAACAAAATTAATAAAAATGTTTGAACTCCATGCACCAAAAGAGCAAATATTCCGGCATCTTCTTTACTGATGCCGTACATCATCATCATGGTGATGACCGCAAAATGCCATGCTCCGGCTCCGTTGGGGGTGGGAACAATGACAGCTATACTGCCGACTACAAAGAGTACAAGTCCTGCCATCCATCCTAAACCGGCAGAGAAACTGAAGCAGTAGAAGGTGATATAGAAGTGCAGGAAATAGCAAATCCAGATACCGATGGTATAGAGTATGAAAAGGAGGGGATGCTGCACATGACGTACGGAAAGACAGCCTTCCCAAATGTTGCGGAAAAGACCGCGTATCCTGACGAAAAGGGAGAGGTTTCGTATCATCCAGACTAATCCTACCAGTACGGCTCCCAGACAAAGGAGGGTGATGTAGAAGTTGGTAGAAGAAAAGAGACTGAGGAAAAAAGTGGGGTCGGTACCGGTCTGACGGAAAAAGGCGGCAAATACGCCCGACTGCAACAGAATGGTAGTCAACGTAATGAAACCGATGCAAACGGTATCGATAATGCGCTCTGTAACGACGGTGCCCAACGACTTGGGAAAGGATACGCCATCGTACTTGGCAAGGATGCCGCAACGGGAAACTTCGCCGATACGGGGAATGACCAGATTGGCTGCATAGGATACGAATATGGCATATACGCTATTGGACAGGCGGGGATATTCGCCCAAAGGAGCCAATGCCAGATTCCATCGCCAGCCGCGAAGCAAATGGGCCAAGACACCAAAGAGTAAGGAAAAGAGCATCCAGTCGTAACGCATTCCCCCGAACAGTACATCGTGTACACGACTAAAATCGAAATCGTAATAGGTCCATATCAAAATGGCTGCTCCGAACAACAAAGGCAAAATGATTTGAAAGGATTTGTTCAGGAGCTTTGTTATTTTTATATCAGTTCGTTTCAAAACCTGTCTGTTTATTTAAGATTAATGCTTAACTTTGCATGATGCAAAGATAACATCTTGCCGGAATAATTCTTATATTAATATCGAGAAAATATATACGGAATGAAAACAGTAAAACCCAAAAAGTTTTTAGGACAGCACTTTTTGAAAGACTTGCAAGTGGCTCAGGATATAGCCGATACAGTGGACACCTGCCCTACGCTTCCGATTCTGGAGGTGGGACCGGGTATGGGAGTGTTAACCCAGTTTCTCATCCGGAAAGAACGACCGGTAAAGGTGGTGGAGCTGGATTTTGAATCGGTGGCATATCTGAGGGAGAACTTCGCACAGCTGGGAGATAACATCATAGAACAGGACTTCCTGAAAATGGACCTGTCTACCCTCTTCGACGGAAAACCGTTTGTGCTGACCGGAAACTATCCGTATAATATTTCCAGCCAGATTTTCTTCAAGATGCTCGACTATAAGGACCTGATTCCCTGCTGTACGGGTATGATACAGAAGGAAGTGGCAGAACGTATTGCCGCCAAACCGGGCAACAAGACTTATGGCATACTGAGTGTACTGATACAGGCATGGTACAAGGTGGAATACCTGTTTACCGTGCACGAACATGTGTTTAACCCTCCTCCCAAGGTGAAGAGTGCCGTGATACGTATGACCAGAAACGAGGTGACGGAATTGGGATGCAACGAAAAGTTGTTTAAGCAAATCGTGAAGACTACGTTCAACCAGCGACGCAAAACGCTGCGTAACTCAATTTCACCTATTCTGGAAAAAGGAAATCCACTGAGTGCGAACCCCATCTTCAACAAACGGCCGGAACAGCTTTCGGTACAGGAGTTTATTGATCTGACAAACCGGGTGGAAGAAGCCCTGGGAGCGCAAACAAGCAACGTAGAGGAGTAATACTACAATGAACAACGATGACTTGACAAATGTATCCGACTTGATTGAAAACAAGGAGTCGGAGAAACTGAAAGAGATATTGAAGGACCTGCACCCGGCCGATATCGCAGAACTCTGCAACGAGCTGGATGCGGAAGAGGCCCGGTTTATCTATCTGCTGCTCGACAACGAAAAGGCTGCCGACGTGCTGATTGAAATGGATGAGGATGCGCGTAAACGATTCCTCGACCTGTTGCCTTCGGAAACCATCGCCAAACGGTTCGTGGACTACATGGACTCGGACGATGCGGTAGACATTATCCGTGAGATGGATGAAGACAAGCAGGAAGAGGTTCTCTCGCACATTGAAGACATTGAACAGGCCGGAGACATCGTAGACTTGCTGAAGTACGATGAAGATACTGCCGGCGGTTTGATGGGTACGGAAATGGTCATCGTAAACGAGAACTGGAGTATGCCCGAATGTCTGCGCGAAATGCGTATTCAGGCGGAGGACATGGATGAAATTTATTATGTATATGTAGTGGATGATGACGAACGGCTGCGGGGGGTATTTCCGCTGAAGAAGATGATTACCAGCCCGTCTGTTTCGAAGGTAAAACATGTCATGAAGAAAGATCCGGTATCGGTGCATGTGGACACACCGATAGAGGATGTGGTACAGGTTATCGAGAAGTACGACCTGGTGGCGGTGCCTGTAGTGGACAGTATCGGACGACTGGTGGGACGGATTACCGTAGACGACGTAATGGATGAGGTACGTGAACAGGCAGAACGTGACTATCAGTTGGCTTCGGGTTTGTCGCAGGATGTAGAATCGGACGATAACGTGTTCCGTCAGACTACCGCACGCCTGCCCTGGCTGATTATCGGAATGCTGGGAGGTATAGGCAACTCCATGATTCTGGGAAATTTTGATTCCACCTTTGCCGCTCATCCGGAAATGGCACTTTACATTCCGCTGATTGGTGGTACCGGAGGAAATGTGGGTACACAGTCGTCGGCGCTTGTGGTACAGGGTCTGGCCAACAACTCGCTGGATGCACAGAATACATTCAAACAGGTTCTGAAGGAATCAGTCGTAGCCTTGATCAATGCAACCATCATTTCCATGCTGGTATATATTTATAACTTTATCCGCTTTGGAGCCCATGCTACCGTAAGTTATTCTGTTTCCATCAGCCTATTTGCCGTAGTGATGTTTGCATCTATTTTCGGTACGCTGGTACCGATGACGCTGGAAAAACTGAAAATAGATCCGGCTATTGCCACAGGACCCTTTATCTCGATTACAAACGACATCATCGGTATGCTGATGTATATGGGGATTACGGTTCTGCTGTCATAAAAGCACCTTACAAATTTGCATATTTATAAAAAAAAAATACTTTTGCATTGACAAATTCCGTCACGCATTCATCACAATGCGCACCAAGACGGAATTTGTTTTTTTTATATAACTATTAAATTCTATTTTTTATAAACATTATTACAAAACTACTTAAGCTAATAATTATGAAACTATTTGGGAAATTACTTCTACTCTCCCTTTCCGGAGTTTTGCTAGAATTTGTGCTCAGGTACATTGATGTGTATATAACGAAGTTAGATTCACACTTTTCCTTCTCTATACTTTTAGGAGGAATCTTTTATGCGATATTATTTTATATAGCCTTGTCAAAGTATGAAAAAAGTGCAGGAATGCTAAAAGTCTTGCTTCCTTTGTATATAGGTATGCTTATCTTATCTCTACCCTCCCACATTTTCTTTTTTAAAGAATCTGTAATACTCTTATGCCAAGATTTTTGTAATATAGCGATTACAGCAACAGCTGTTCTTTACTACTGCCATCATAAAAAAGCAGTCTTGCTGGCAGGTGGACTGTGTTGGTTATTTTTGGCAACATGTATTCGGACTTTAGTATTAGACTATTGGGGAGATAATATTTATCCAATATTTTCTTGAAAACCGATATCCGAATACAATCATCGCTTTAAATATTTCCAAGACTCATAACATCAGTCATTTTTCCTTGTGAAATGCCGTTTCTCACTATTATGGGAAACGGCATTTCATTTATTGGAATAATTCATTAAATCAGCTATCAGAAGAACTTATGCACAATAAGCAATAAAATAATTCACAAAATAATATGAAAATCAGATTTTATTTTCTTAATTTGTAATTCAACTTTACAATAAACAGTATCGATGATACTTTAAATTCTACATACGATGGAAGCAAATGACACCAATCGCCCCTTAACTGAAGTAAATGCAGACAACATGCCTGAAACTTCGGTTACAACTAACGAAGCTAACAACAATATGGCTGTACATCACACAAAACGTACAAAAGAAGATATTGTAGCTCGTCTAAAAGAAATCAGTCTGGATCCTTGCAATGCAGACAAACAGGAAATCGACTCACTGAAACAATCGTTCTATAAAATGCTGCATGCCGAACAGGATGCGGCATATAAGGCGTATATAGAAGCCGGAGGCACTGCCGAAGACTACACAGTGAAAGCAGAGCCACTTGAAGGAGCCATGAAAGAAGTAATGGCACAAATCAAAGAAAAAAGAAACAGTATTGCTGCTGAACAGGAGCAGATAAAGGAAGAAAACCTTCAGAAAAAACTCGCCATTCTGGGGAAAATGAAGGAGTTGACCGAAAATCAGGAAGATACCAACAGCATATACAATGAATTCAAGCAATTGCAGCAGGAATGGAACGACATTAAACTGGTACCGGCAAACAAGGCCAATGAATTGTGGAAAAACTACCAGCACTATACCGAGAAGTTCTATGACATGGTGAAGTTGAACAATGAATTCAGAGAATACGACTTCAAGAAAAACCTGGAACAGAAAACTTATTTGTGTGAAGCAGCCGAAAAGCTGGCAGAAGCCAATGACCCTGTCTCCGCTTTCCACCAACTGCAAAAACTTCATCAGGAATTCCGCAACATCGGACCTGTGGCAAAAGAATTGAGAGACAGTATCTGGAAACGGTTTAAAGATGCTTCTTCCGTTGTCAACCGCCGCCATCAGAAACATTTCGAGGAGCAAAAAGAAAAAGAGCAGAATAACCTGGATCAGAAAACCGTAATCTGCGAGATTGTGGAAGCAATGGAGTATGATACGTTTACTACCTTTGTCGACTGGGAGGAAAAGACACAGGAAATACTGGCATTGCAGGCTAAATGGAAAACCATAGGCTTTGCACCGCAGAAAATGAACGTCAAGATTTTTGAACGCTTCCGCGCTGCATGCGACGACTTCTTCAAACGGAAGGCTGTGTTCTACAAGGCTATAAAAGAAGAAATGGCTGCAAATCTTCAGAAAAAGAGAGAGTTGTGCGAAAAGGCAGAGGCGCTGAAAGACAGTACCGACTGGAAAGAAACAGCCGAAATCCTGACTAAACTGCAGAAGGAATGGAAAACAGTGGGACCGATAGCTAAAAAACATTCGGACGGGGTATGGAAACGTTTTATCAGTGCATGCGACTATTTCTTTGCCCAGAAAAACAAGGCGACTTCTTCACAACGTTCGGAAGAGATGGAGAACCTGGAAAAGAAAAAAGGAATCATACGCCAACTGTCTGATCTGGATGCTTCGGGAGATACAGATAAAAATGTATCTGAAGAAATCCGACAGTTGATCAAGGAATGGAACAGTATAGGTCATGTGCCTTTCAAAGATAAAGACCGTATCTACAAGGAGTTTCACGGACTGGTAGACAAACTTTTCGACAAGTTGCATGTTTCGGCTTCGGAAAAGAAACTGAATACGTTTAAATCGGGACTGGGAAAGACCGAAAACCTGTACCGCGAACGTGAAAGACTGATGCGTAACTACGAAAAGCTGAAAGCCGATATCAAAACTTACGAAAACAATTTGGGTTTCCTCAATTCCAGTTCGAAAAAAGGTAATTCGCTGGTAGGAGAAATCGGCAAAAAAATTGAACGCCTGAAAGGAGATATGGAACTTATCGTGAAGAAGATACAGGCTATCGATGAAACACTGGCCAACGAGAAATAGTCTGACTCTCATATATCAGTACGGCTTGCCACTGCGGCAAGCCGTTTTTTTATGTCTTGAAGCCGGCGGCAAATAATTCTACCTTTTAAAGAACAACTATTGCAGAAGAATAAAAAATAACGTATTTTTGTTCGCATAAATCCTTATTTTATAAACTGATAAACTTTAAAAAGAACAACAATATGGCAGATTCTAAAACGATTCTTCAGGAAGCTGAAGAAAAAATGGACATGGCAATTATGTATTTGGACGATGCATTGGCACATATCCGCGCAGGAAAAGCGGACGTACGTCTGTTGGACGGCATTCGCGTAGACTCTTACGGAAGCATGGTGCCCATCAACAATGTGGCTGCAGTGACTACTCCTGATGCACGCAGTATTGCCATCAAACCATGGGACAAGAGCATGTTCCGCGTTATTGAAAAAGCAATTATCGACTCAGAATTAGGTATCATGCCGGAAAACAACGGAGAAATCATCCGTCTGGGTATTCCTCCTTTGACTGAGGAACGCCGTAAACAGCTGGCAAAACAGTGTAAAGGTGAAGGCGAAACTGCAAAAGTCAGTGTACGTAATGCACGCCGCGATGCTATGGATGCACTGAAAAAAGCAGTGAAAGACGGTATGCCGGAAGATGAACAGAAGAACTCTGAAGCCAAACTGCAGAAGGTACACGACAAGTTTATCAAGCAGATTGACGACATGCTGGCAGCCAAGGACAAAGAAATCATGACTGTATAATACAAACAAGGAAGAATGAAGAATAGAAACCGGAGAATGGACTTGGCCTGAAAGGCTGGTAATTCTTCCGTTCCATTCTTCATTCTTTTTTTATTTCACTTTTCTTAAAAATACACAGGTTTGAATAAAGGCTTAGTTATAAAAAATACCGGAAGCTGGTACTTGGTCAAGACAGAAGACAACCAGTTGATAGAATGCAAGATAAAGGGAAACTTCCGTCTGAAAGGGATCAGAAGCACCAACCCCATTGCCGTGGGTGACTATGTAAAGATTGCTCCCAATACGGAAGGTACGGCATTTATCACCGAAATAGAAGACCGGAAGAATTACATCATCCGACGGGCTTCCAACTTGTCGAAACAATCGCATATCATTGCAGCCAATCTGGATCAGTGTCTGCTGATTGTGACCGTAAATTATCCGGAAACATCGACTGTCTTCATCGACCGCTTTCTGGCATCGGCAGAGGCTTATCGGGTACCGGTAAGTCTGGTGTTCAACAAAGTGGACCGGTATACCGAGGAAGAACAGCATTATCTGGAGGCTTTAATCAACTTGTATACACACATCGGCTATCCATGCTATCGGGTATCGGCACTGAACCAAACCGGCATTCAGGAACTGAAAGAGAGCCTGGCCGGAAAGGTCACTCTGTTCTCCGGACATTCGGGAGTGGGAAAATCGACATTGATTAACGCCATCCTGCCCGACCAGCAACTGCGAACCGGAGAAATTTCCGAATATCATAACAAGGGTATGCATACCACTACTTTCTCCGAAATGTTTCCGGTAGAAGGAGATGGATACATCATCGATACACCGGGTATCAAAGGATTCGGAACGTTCGACATGAAGGATGAAGAAGTAGGTCATTACTTTAAGGAGATATTCGAAATGTCGGCCCAATGCAAGTATGGAAACTGTACACATCGTCACGAACCCGGATGTGCTGTACGTGAAGCCGTAGAAAAACATTATATCAGCGAATCAAGGTATACTTCCTATCTGAATATACTGGAAGATAAAGAGGAAGGGAAATACCGTTCAGCTTATTAACAAACTTAAAACCAGCCCTATTATCATGACAAAATTCCGCATTTTATTTTTGGCCCTGATTTGTGCCGTATGTGCCCAAATCGATGCCGCATCGCGCACGCAGTGTGACGCTGAAAAGAAAGGACTTGCCACCATCAATAGAGCCAGCGCCGAAGCTACCATCGGATTTCTTGCTGCCGACGAACTGGAAGGACGGGAAGCAGGATGGCAAGGAGGACGAATTGCAGGACAGTATATTGCTTCATTGTTGCAGTTGTGGGGAATTGAACCGCTGTTCGACAGTTATTTCCAGCCGTTTGAAGCTTACCGTGCAGAACGTGCCAAACCCGGACGTCTGCAGGTACATCCCGACTCGATTGCCGCAATCAAGGCACAACCGGTGCATCAGAAATATGCCATGCGCAATGTACTGGGGAAAATAGAGGGAAAGAAAAAAGATGAAATTGTAATTGTAGGTGCACATTACGACCACCTGGGATACGATCCGATGCTGGACGGAGACAAGATTTACAACGGAGCCGACGACAATGCTTCGGGAGTTTCGGCAGTACTGCAGATTGCCCGTGCCTTTCTGGCTACAGGAGAACAGCCGGAACGTACCGTGATTTTCGCATTCTGGGACGGAGAAGAAAAAGGATTGCTCGGTTCGAAGTATTTTGCACAGGTTTATCCGGACATCAAGAAAGTGAAGGGGTATCTGAATTTCGACATGATAGGCCGTAACATGGATGAATCACGTCCGAAGCACGTAGCATTTATGTACACCGAAGCGACTCCGGCTTTCGGCGAATGGCTGAAAAAGGATGTAAAACAGTACAACCTGCAACTTGAACCGGATTACCGCCCGTGGGACAACCCTGTGGGAGGAAGTGACAATGCTACTTTTGCACGCCTGCAGATTCCTATCATGTGGTATCATACCAACGGACATCCGGATTATCACATGCCGGGCGATGAAGCTTACAAAATCAACTGGGAGAAAGTGGTGGAAATCAGTAAGGCTTCTTTCCTGGGTGCATGGAAAATGGCAAATCAGAAGTTCTAAAGACAGACTGCCTTTAATGGAGTAAAGGCTACTTATATCTGTATAGTATATGGGCTTATACGCAGCAACGTATAAGCCCATATTTTTTATCCTACAGTCTACAACCTTCTATCTGACTCAAATATAAAAAATCATTAAAAAAATATTTCTCTATTAAACATTTCCCTATGTTTGTTTTCCAAAGTTAAAAATTGGGAATAAGTTAGATTTGAATGACACATGAACAAAAGTATAAAGTGGGGAATCATTTTTTGTGTAGGTGCCGGCCTTATAGGACTGGGTATTCATACTTTTACCCCCAGAGAAAACGAAGAACTGAAGAAGATAGAAGATGTAAAGCCTCAGGAAAGTAAAAAAGCTTTAAACGTAAACGGACAGATTATAAAACCACATCTGATAGCCGACCAGCTTTTCGTCAGTGGAAAGTTGATGCCGGACGAAGAGGTGGATCTCTCGTTTGAAGCTTCCGGAAAAATCATAGACATCAACTTTACTGAAGGTAGTTCTGTAAAAAAAGGACAGTTGCTGGCCAAGGTGAACGACAGCCAGCTTCAGGCACAGCTCGCCCGTCTGGAGGCTCAGATGCCTCTGGCAGAAGACCGGGTATTCCGTCAGAATGCCCTGCTGCAGCGCGATGCAGTGAGTAAGGAGGCCTACGAACAGGTAAAGACCGAACTTGCCACTCTGCATGCCGACATCGAGAATGTAAAAGCCAGCATTGCCATGACAGAACTTCGTGCTCCGTTTGATGGAGTAATCGGTCTGCGCCAGGTAAGTACCGGTGCTTATGCCTCTCCTACTACCGTCATTGCCAAACTGACCAAAATTACGCCGCTTAAAGTAGAATTTGCCGTACCCGAACGCTATGCACGCCAGATACGGAAAGGTACCAATCTGACTTTCAAAATAGAAGGAAAGCTGGAAGAGTTTAAGGCTCAGGTATATGCTACCGAGTCGAGCATCGACCCCGAGACACATACCCTGACCGTACGTGCCATTTATCCGAACCACAACGGACTTCTGCTTCCGGGACGCTATGCAGATGTATCGCTGAAACAGGAAGAAATCAGCGATGCCATTGCCATTCCTTCGGAAGCGATTGTTCCCGAAATGGGTAAAAACAAAGTCTTTGTATACCGTTCCGGAAAAGCATATCCTGTAGATGTGGAAATCGGTATCCGTACGGAAGCTGAAATCCAGATTGTAAAAGGGCTTTCTGCCGGCGATACCATTCTCACTTCCGGAACCTTACAGCTCCGTACCGGAATGCCTGTCACCATTGATCAACTAAACTAATACCGCAGCCATGAATATATCCGAATTAAGTATTCGCCGGCCGGTATTGGCTACCGTACTCACCATTATTATCCTGCTCTTCGGTATGATAGGATATACTACTTTGGGGGTACGTGAATACCCGTCGGTAGACAACCCGATTATCTCCGTAACCTGCAGCTACTCCGGAGCCAATGCAGATGTGATAGAAAACCAGATTACCGAACCGCTGGAACAGAACATCAACGGTATTCCCGGTATCCGCTCCCTCTCCAGTGTGAGCCAGCAGGGACAGTGCCGTATTACCGTAGAATTTGAGCTTTCTGTCGACCTGGAAACCGCTGCCAACGACGTGCGCGACAAGGTTTCGCGTGCACAGCGTTACTTGCCTCGGGACTGCGACCCTCCTACCGTTTCGAAAGCCGATGCCGACGCCAGTCCGATTCTGATGGTTGCCATCCGAAGCGACCGCCGCTCGCTGCTGGAGTTGAGTGAAATAGCCGACCTCACCGTAAAGGAACAGTTGCAGACTATTTCCGATGTAAGTAGTGTATCCATCTGGGGGGAGAAACGCTACTCCATGCGTCTGTGGCTCGACCCTACTAAAATGGCCGGCTATGGCATTACCCCCGTCGACATCAAGAATGCCATGGACAATGAGAACGTGGAACTCCCTTCGGGCAGTATAGAAGGAAATACCGTAGAACTTACTCTCCGCACCATGGGGCAGATGCATACCGCCAAAGAATTCAACAATGTAGTGATAAAGGAAGTAGACGGTCAGGTAATCCGCCTCAGCGATGTAGGTTATGCCGAACTGGGTGCTGCCGATATCAAGAGCTACATGAAAATGAACGGAGTACCGATGGTAGGTGTGGTAGTCATCCCACAGCCGGGAGCCAACCACATTGAAATTGCCGATGCCGTATACCAGCGCATGGAACAGATGCGCAAAGACTTGCCCGACGATGTAGACTTCAGTTACGGGTTCGACAATACCAAGTTTATCCGTGCGTCTATTGCCGAAGTAGAAAGCACCGTATACGAAGCCTTTGCACTGGTTATCATCATTATCTTCCTGTTCCTGCGCGACTGGCGTGTAACGCTGATTCCGTGTATCGTGATTCCGGTATCGCTTATCGGTGCATTCTTTGTGATGTATGTGGCCGGATTCTCCATCAACGTACTGACCATGCTGGCGGTGGTACTCTCCGTAGGTCTGGTAGTCGACGATGCCATCGTAATGACGGAAAATATCTACATCCGTATCGAGAAGGGAATGAAACCCTTCGAAGCCGGAATCGAAGGAGCGAAGGAGATTTTCTTTGCCGTTATCTCTACCACCATCACACTGGTAGCCGTGTTCCTTCCCATTGTCTTTATGGAAGGTACCAGCGGACGCCTGTTCCGTGAGTTCAGCTTCGTAGTGGCAGGTTCGGTTATCATTTCCTCGTTTGCCGCACTGACCTTTACTCCGATGCTGGCTACCAAGCTGTTGAAACACCGCGAAAAGCAAAGTTGGTTCTACCGCAAGACCGAACCTTTCTTCGATGGGATGAACCGGGTATACGGACGCTCTCTGGAGGCTTTTCTAAAAAAGAGAATCATTGCCATTCCGTTTATTATTCTTACGCTGATACTCATCGGATTCCTGTGGAACTACATTCCTTCGGAAATGGCTCCACTCGAAGACCGTTCTCAAATCAACATCATGACCAAGGCGGCAGAAGGTGCCAGCTACGAATACATCCGCGACTATACGGAAGACCTCAATGCACTGGTCGACTCGCTGGTGCCCGATGCAGCAGCAGTTACTGCCCGTGTTTCGAGTGGTAGCGGATACATCAGTGTCATACTGAAAGACATCAAAGAGCGCGACTATACTCAGATGGAGGTAGCCGAGAAGATTTCGAAAGCCATTAAGAGCAAGACCAAAGCACGTGCATTTGTACGTCAGCAGTCTTCTTTTGGCGGACGCCGCAGCAGCATGCCTATCCAGTATGTATTGCAGGCTGTCAGCCTTGAAAAACTGGAAAAGGTATTGCCTGAGTTCCTGAACCGCGTATACGACAATCCGGTGTTCCAGATGGCCGATGTAGACTTGAAATTCAGCAGTCCGGAAGTACGTGTCCACATCAACCGCGACAAGGCCGGAACCATGGGAGTGAACGTACGCGACATTGCCTCTACCCTGCAATACGGATTGAGCGGGCAGCGTATGGGGTATTTCTACATGAACGGCAAGCAATACGAAATATTGGGACAGATCAACCGACAGCAGCGTAACCAGCCGGCACACATCAAGTCTATCTATATCCGGAGCGACAAGGGAGAAATGATTCAGCTGGACAACTTGGTGGAATTTGTAGAATCGATTACTCCGCCCAAGCTGTATCACTACAACCGTTTCCTGTCGGCCACGATTTCTGCCGGACTGGCCGAAGGCAAGACCATTGGCGAAGGTTTGGATGAGATGGATAAAATTGCTTCGGAAGTACTGGACGATACCTTCCGTACCGCCCTCTCCGGCGACTCGAAGGATTATCGCGAAAGTTCTTCGAGCCTGATGTTTGCCTTCATTCTGGCACTGATTCTGATTTACCTGATTCTGGCTGCCCAGTTCGAAAGCTTCAAAGACCCGTTCATCATCATGCTTACCGTACCGCTGGCTATTGCAGGAGCCTTGGTTTTCATGTACTTCAATGATATTACCATGAACATCTTCAGCCAGATTGGTATCATCATGCTCATTGGGCTGGTAGCCAAGAACGGTATCTTGATTGTGGAATTTGCCAACCAGAAGCAGGAGAGCGGAGAAGACAAGATGACTGCCATACGCGATGCCGCCTTGCAGCGTCTGCGTCCTATCCTGATGACCAGTGCGTCTACCATCCTGGGACTTATCCCGCTGGCTTATGCAACCGGAGAAGGTGCCAACCAGCGTATTGCCATGGGTATTGCCGTGGTGGGAGGTATGCTGGTTTCTACTTTCCTCACCATGTATATCGTACCGGCCATTTATTCGTATATATCTACTAACCGAAGCAAAAAAATCAAGAAGGCATGAAACGTATCCTCTATATAGCAATTATTCTGGCGGGTATCACACTGCCCACACAGGCACAATACGAATATACCTTGAAACAGTGTCTGGAAGAAGGACTGATGAACAACTACTCGCTGCGTATTACCCGCAACGAGGAACAGATGAGCAAGAACAATGCCACACTGGCCAATGCAGGCTACTTGCCTACACTCGACCTTACAGCGGGATATTCGGGAAGTGTGAATAGCTCGGACAGCAAAGACCGGGCTACGGATGTAACCAGCAGACAACGGGGAGTATTCGACCAGACACTGGATGCCGGCATCGACCTGAACTGGACGATTTTCGACGGATTCAACATTACGACAACCTATAAGGAACTGCAGGTGCTGGAACGTCAGGGTGCAACCAATACCCGCATTGCCATTGAAGACTTCATCGCCACGCTGGCTGCCGAATACTACAACTATGTGCAGCAGGAAATCCGACTGAAGAATTTCCGGTATGCCGTATCGCTTTCCAAAGAACGTCTGCGTATCGTAGAAGAGCGTTACCACATCGGTAACTTCTCGCGCCTGGATTACCAGCAGGCCAAGGTGGACTTCAATGCCGACAGTGCCCAGTACATGAAGCAGCAGGAACTGGTGCACACTTCGCGCATCAACCTGAACGAACTGATGGCCAACAAGGATGTAGACCGTCCGGTACGGGTGAAAGACTCGCTGATTGATGTAAAAGACTGGCTCAACTTCGGTGAGTTGTGGGAAGCCACTCTGGCAACCAATGCCAGCCTGCTGAAAGCCGACCAGAACTCTACCCTTGCCCAACTGGATTATAAGAAAGTCTTGTCGCGCAACTATCCTTACGTAAAGCTGAATGCCGGATATGGGTATACACTGAACAAATACGATGTAAATGCCATACGCAGCCGCAGCAACTGGGGATTCAGCGGAGGAATCACCGTAGGATTCAACCTGTTCGACGGTAACCGCCGCCGCGAAAAGCGGAATGCCAGTCTGGCGATACGAAATGCCCAACTGGCACGCGAAGAGGTGGAACAGGGACTTCGTGCCGACCTGAGCAACCTGTGGCAGGCTTACCGCAACAACCTCCGCCTGCTGAATCTGGAACGGCAGAATCTGATAGCAGCCCGCGAAAACCATGAAATCGCCAAAGAACGTTATCTGCTGGGCGACCTTTCGGGTATCGAAATGCGTGAAGCACAGAAAAGTCTGCTGGATGCCGAAGAACGTATCCTCTCTGCCGAATACGACACGAAGATGTGTGAAATTTCCCTGCTTCAACTCAGTGGAAGAATCACTACTTACCTGGAGTAAATGCCTTTCAAACGATGCTTTGCTGCCTCAAAAAACGCGACTTGTCACGTTGGCTCACGATACTAGTCACGTAAGCCAACGATACAAGTATCGTGAGCCTTCGATACTTGTCGCGTAAAACGGGACTTATACAAGCCGGACAGAGCGGTTATTTTTACCCGTTCGCACCTCAGCGGTAACCCGCTCTTTTTCCCAAAGAGCGGGTTACCGTTTTTATTTGTATCTTTGCAAGAAACTATATAATATCAACCATGGGATTATTCATCAAGAAAAGTATAGAAGCACTGCAAGCAGAAGCAGAACAATCGGGCAGCAAAAGCCTGAAAAGAGTGTTAGGCCCCATCAGCTTAATAGCCTTAGGGGTAGGAGTCATTATCGGAGCCGGTCTGTTCTCCATTACAGGAACAGTAGCAGCCGGATATACCGGTCCTGCCATCACCCTGTCGTTTATCATTGCCGCCATAGGCTGCTGTTTTGCCGGACTGTGTTATGCCGAGTTTGCCTCCATGATACCCGTAGCAGGAAGTGCGTACACTTACTCGTATGCTACCATGGGAGAACTCATTGCCTGGATTATAGGCTGGGACCTCGTACTGGAGTATACCGTAGCCGCCACCACGGTCAGTATCAGCTGGAGCCGGTACATGGTGTTCTTCCTGAACAGCATCGGTATCGAACTGCCACATGCCTTTACAGCCTGTCCGTGGGACGGCGGGATTGTCAACATTCCGGCTATTCTCATTGTAATAGCCATGAGCCTCATTCTGATGCGCGGTACAGCAGGCAGTTCTTTCGTAAACGGTCTGATTGTATTTCTGAAAATAGCTGTTATTCTGGTATTTGTCATTTTAGGCTGGCAGTTTATCCGTACAGAAAACTACATACCTTATATTCCTGAAAATACGGGAGCTTTGGGCGAATACGGCCTGTCGGGCATCTTGCGCGGAGCCGCCATCGTATTCTTTGCCTTTTTGGGATTTGATGCGGTAAGTACCGCCGCACAGGAGACCAGAAATCCCCGCCGCAACATGCCTATCGGTATTCTGATGTCGTTACTGGTATGTACCATCCTGTACATTCTGTTTGCCCACGTAATGACGGGAGTAGCACACTATTCCGAATTCAGCGGACAGGAAGGAATCGCCCCCGTGGCAGTAGCCATCGAACACATGGGTACTCCCGGTGCCGACGGTGTCATTGTACCCGCCTACCCCTGGCTGAACAAAGCCATCGTACTGGCTATCCTTTTCGGGTATTGCTCCGTGATTATGGTCACCCTACTCGGACAAAGCCGTGTATTCCTGAGCATGAGCCACGACGGCCTGCTTCCTCCTTTCTTCTCACGCATCAATGAGAAATACCGTACCCCTATGCACAGCAACCTCCTGTTTATGGTGATAGTAGGTCTGCTGGCGGGATTTGTTCCGGCCGAAGTAGCAGGCGAAATGACCAGTATCGGTACCCTGCTGGCCTTTACTCTGGTATGTGCAGCCGTACTGATAGTACGGAAAACCATGCCCGACGCACACCGTGCCTTCAAGACTCCGTTTGTCCCGGTTATTCCTATCCTGGGAATTCTGACCTGCCTCTGCATGATGTGTTTCCTTCCGGCCGATACATGGATCCGTCTGGTACTTTGGATGCTGATAGGACTGGATATCTACTCGGTATACGGTATCAGACACAGTAAACTGGAGCCCAATCTGCGACACCGCAAAGGAGACATGGTGCTGAACATCATGGGACTGATTCTCTCGGTATTATGCGTCATCACCGGACTTTGGCATCAGCAGACAGTAGGCTGGAATGCAGACCAGACACTACTTATCATTTCGTTTGTCTTTGCCTTCACCCATTGCGCATACTACATGTGGAGAATGTGGAAACATTCGCATAAATAAAAGCCATACTCTGACTCTGCTCTTTTGCTTCGTATCTATTAAAAGAAGTTATAAATGAAGATACAGGACAAAAAAACAGAAGATTATACCAGTTTTAAGTCTTAAAAAAACTGTTATTTTACAACCATTTAAATAATCATGGATAAGAATATATTATTTGTTGCCATTCAAGCCGCAGTAAAGGCCGGCAAGAAAATAAAAAACGTTTACAACGATCCGAATGCGGATTTTGAGATAGAGAGAAAAGCTGACAATTCACCTTTGACGATTGCAGACCGCAAGGCGCACGAAGTAATTGCTTCTACACTGGCAGACACACCCTATCCTATACTCAGCGAAGAAGGAAAGAAAATCCCGGTAGAAGAACGGCAAAGCTGGAATGAATTATGGATTGTCGACCCGCTGGACGGAACAAAAGAGTTTATCAAACGCAACGGAGAATTTACTGTAAATATAGCTTACGTAAGAAAGGGGATACCCGAAGCGGGAGTAATTTATGTACCGGAAAAACAGGTACTTTACTTTGCCGACTATGCGGAAGGAGCCTTCAAAATAAACAACGTGACAGAGGAAAATCTTCCTGCCAGCTTCGACGAACTGGCAGCCGGTGCACACCGTCTGCCCTATCCTCAAGAACCTGACCATACATTTATGGTAGTGGCTTCACGGTCTCACCTGACAGAAGAAACCGAAAAATACATTGCAGAGATGAAAGATAAACATGGTCACGTAGAAACCGTTTCCATAGGAAGTTCTCTGAAACTCTGTCTGATAGCCGAAGGAAAAGCCGACGTATATCCACGCTTTGCCCCGACTATGGAATGGGATACTGCTGCCGGACATGCCATCGTACGTGCTGCAGGAAAAGAAGTGTATCAGGCGGGTAGCCTTCTCCCCTTGCAATACAATAAAACCGACTTACTGAATCCCTGGTTCATAGCAGAATAAAACCGACCATGACATTTGAAATAATTATTGTACTTCTTACACTGACAGCCATGCTGGCTGCACTGGTTATGGACAAGATGCGTCCGGGAATGATTCTGTTCTCGGCAGTAGTGGTCTTCCTCTGTACCGGCATCCTTACCCCCAAAGAAATGCTGGAGGGATTCAGCAACAAAGGAATGATTACGGTAGCCATGCTGTTCCTGATCAGTGAAGGAATCCGGCAAAGCGGAGCCTTGACACAATTCATCAAGAAACTGCTGCCTCAAAAGCAGACCACCGTATTCAAGGCACAATTACGTCTGTTACCAAGTATTGCCTTTATTTCGGCTTTTCTCAACAACACTCCGGTAGTTGTTATATTTGCCCCTATCATCAAGCGATGGGCCAACTATGTTAAACTGCCTGCAACTTATTTTCTGATTCCGCTTTCGTATGTCACCATTCTGGGAGGAATCTGTACACTGATAGGAACTTCCACCAATCTGGTCGTTCACAGTATGATTCAGGAAGCAGGTATGAAAGGATTCAGCATGTTCGAACTCGGAAAAGTCGGTATCTTTATTGCCATTGCAGGTATCATCTATCTCTTTCTGTTTTCCCACAAACTGCTTCCGGCAAACCGTCCGGACAATACCGCCATTGAAGACGAAGAAAATTCTTCTCTCCACCCGGTAGAAGCCGTATTGGGAGCACGCTTTCCCGGTATCAACAAACGGGTGAGCGACTTCGACTTCAAACGTCATTACGGAGCCGAAGTGAAAGAACTTCGCCGCAACGGTCATACATATACCAATTTGAACAATGTACGGTTCCGCGAAGGAGACACCCTGATTCTTCTGGCAGACGACAGCTTTATCCAGACATGGGGAGAATCGTCTGTCTTCATCATGCTTGCCAACGGAAAAGACCACGAACCGGCTCAAAAGAAAAAACGATGGTTTGCCCTGATTCTGCTGCTTATTATGATTATAGGTGCTACCATCGGCGAATTGCCAGCCATACAGAAACTGTTGCCGGAAGGCATCAAACTGGATATGTTCTTCTTCGTCTCAGTCACCACAGTGCTGATGGCATGGACCAAGATTTTCCCTCCGCGCAAATATACCAAATACATTTCGTGGGATATCCTGATTACCATTGCCTGTGCATTTGCCATCAGTAAAGCGATGGAAAACTCCGGAGTAGCCGACCTGCTTGCCGGTTACATCATCGGACTGAGCCACAATTACGGTCCTTACGTACTGTTGGCCGCCATGTTCATCATTACCAATATCTTTACCGAACTGATTACCAATAATGCTGCGGCTGCCTTGTCGTTTCCGCTGGCTCTGTCGCTTTCGCAACAGCTGGGAGTCAGTCCGATGCCTTTCTTTGTAGTAATCTGCATGGCAGCATCGGCCAGTTTCTCTACGCCGATCGGCTATCAGACCAACCTGATTGTACAGGGTATCGGTAACTACAAGTTCACCGATTTCGTACGTATCGGTTTACCTCTGAATATCATTACATTTCTGATTTCCGTATTTGTAATACCTCAAATATGGGAATTCTAAACAATTATAAAGTTTATGGAAGAAACAACTCATATTTATCCTATATTCGACAAAATGCTGGGACGCTCCGACAAAGAGCAGTTGCTAAACCAGCGGGGAGTCATGATCTGGTTCACCGGACTTAGTGGTTCCGGAAAAAGTACTCTTGCCATTGCCATGGAACGGGAGTTGCAGAAACGGGGACTGTTGTGCCGCATTCTCGATGGCGACAACATACGCAGCGGAATCAACAACAACCTGGGCTTTTCTGAAGCAGACCGTATGGAAAACATACGCCGCATTGCCGAAATAGGTAAGCTGTTTGTCGATACAGGTATCATCACTCTGGCCGCTTTCATCAGTCCGAACAACGACATGCGTGAAATGGCAGCAAACATCATCGGCAAACAAGATTTTATGGAAATATACATCAGTACTCCACTCGAGGAATGCGAGCGGCGCGATGTAAAAGGCCTGTATGCCAAGGCCAGAAGAGGAGAAATAAAAAACTTTACAGGTATTTCGGCTCCATTTGAAGTACCGGCTCATCCGGCTCTTTCGCTCGATACCTCCAAATTGTCGGTAGAAGAATCGGTAAACAAACTGTTGGAACTGATTTTGCCGAAAGTAAAATTTTAAGTTCAAGCCTCATCACTGAATAAACAAGAAACTAAAAAAACTTAATACAAACATGAAAGAAGAATATCGTTTAAGTCACCTGAAAGAACTCGAAGCAGAATCGATTCACATTATCAGAGAGGTGGCTGCCGAATTTGAAAATCCGGTCATGCTATACAGCATCGGAAAAGACTCGTCGGTAATGGTACGTCTGGCCGAAAAAGCTTTTGCACCGGGAAAAGTTCCATTTCCGCTGATGCATATCGACTCGAAATGGAAATTCAAGGAAATGATTCAATTCCGCGATGACTATGCAAAAAAATATGGCTGGAACCTGATTGTAGAAAGCAATATGGAGGCTTTCAATGCAGGAGTAGGACCGTTTACTCATGGCAGTAAGGTACATACCGACCTGATGAAAACACAGGCACTGCTTCACGCACTCGACAAATATAAATTTGATGCAGCTTTCGGTGGTGCACGCCGCGACGAAGAGAAATCACGTGCCAAAGAGCGTATCTTCTCTTTCCGTAACGAATTCCATCAGTGGGACCCAAAAAACCAGCGTCCGGAATTGTGGGATATCTACAATGCACGTATCCGTAAGGGAGAAAGCATCCGCGTGTTCCCGCTCAGCAACTGGACCGAACTGGATATCTGGCAGTATATCCGTCTGGAAAATATTCCTATCGTTCCTTTGTATTTTGCCAAAGAACGTCCGGTAATAAACATCGACGGACAGCTTATCATGCCGGACGATGACCGTCTGCCGGAAAAATACCGCGACAAGATAGAAATGAAAAAGATACGCTTCCGTACCCTGGGATGCTGGCCGCTGACCGGAGCCATCGAAAGTGAAGCCGACACAATTGAGAAAATTGTAGAGGAAATGATGACTACTACCAAGAGTGAGCGTACAACCCGCGTCATCGACTTCGACCAGGAGGCAAGTATGGAACAAAAGAAGCGGGAAGGATACTTTTAGTCAATTGACAATTGATAATTCATAATTGACAACGATGGGGAAAGAAAACATAATCATGGAAAAGGCTTTTCATTTTGCTGTTCGTATAGTCAATTTGCATAAATTACTATATAACCGCAAGGAGTTTGTTTTATCCCAACAACTGCTCAGATCAGGCACTGCAATCGGGGCTCTGCTAAAAGAAAGTGAACATGCCGAATCAACGGCAGACTTTATTCACAAGTTAAACATAGCCCTGAAAGAAGCCAACGAGAGTGAGTATTGGATTATGTTGCTACAACAAACCGACTATATTTCAAAAGCCGAATATGACTCCATCATTGAAGATTGCCGAGAAATTATCAGAATGTTAATATCCATTATTAAAACCTGCAAAACGAAATCAAAATGAATACAAAACAAGATAATGAAAACGTGTCAATTGTCAATTCTCAATTGTCAATTGAAGAATATCTGAATCGGGACGAACAAAAAGACCTGCTGCGCTTTCTTACAGCCGGTTCGGTAGACGACGGAAAGTCAACACTTATCGGACGTTTGCTTTTCGACAGCAAAAAGCTCTACGAAGATCAGCTCGACGCACTGGAACGCGACAGCAAACGTATGGGAAATGCCGGTGAACACATCGACTATGCCTTGTTGCTGGACGGACTGAAAGCGGAACGTGAACAAGGTATCACCATTGATGTGGCTTACCGATACTTTTCTACCAACAACCGCAAATTCATCATTGCCGACACTCCGGGACACGAACAGTATACCCGTAACATGATTACCGGAGGTTCTACTGCCAATCTGGCCATCATTCTGGTCGATGCACGTACCGGTGTCATTACACAAACCCGCCGCCATACCTATCTGGTATCGCTGCTGGGTATCAAACACGTGGTATTGGCAGTCAATAAGATGGACTTGGTAGACTTTTCAAAAGAAGTGTTCGACAAGATTGTAGCCGACTATCTCAAGTTCATCGAACCGTTGGGAATCCCCGACGTACAGTGCATTCCGCTTTCGGCGCTCGACGGCGACAATGTAGTGGAGAAATCAGACCGTACTCCCTGGTACGACGGAGTTTCTTTGCTGGAATACCTCGAAACCGTACACATCGGAAACGACCACAACCTGAACGATTTCCGCTATCCGGTACAATATGTACTCCGCCCTAACCTCGACTTCAGAGGATTCTGTGGCAAAGTAGCTTCGGGGGTAGTCCGCAAAGGTGACGAAGTTGTTGCCTTGCCGTCAGGAAAACGTTCACATGTCAAGAGCATTGTTACCTACGAAGGAGAAACAGATTATGCATTCCCTCCGATGTCGGTTACCCTTACCCTGGAAGACGAAATCGACGTATCAAGAGGAGAAATGCTGGTACACCCCGATAATATGCCTATGATAGGACGCAACTTCGAAGCCATGCTGGTATGGATGGACGAAGAAAAGATGGATTTGGAAAAATCATTCTTCCTGAAACAGACTACCAACACCAGCCGTACCCGCATAGACCACATCAAGTACAAGGTAGATATCAACACCATGGAACACCTGTCTGTGGAAAACGGACGTCTGAAAGAGGAAGAGGTTCCCATGCAGTTGAACCAGATTGCACGTGTGGTACTGACTTCTTCGAAAGAATTGTTCTTCGATGCATACAACCGTAATAAAGCGACAGGAGCCTTTATCCTTATCGACCCGATTACAAACAATACCAGTGCCGTAGGTATGATTATAGACCGTGTGGAAGACAAGGATATGCACCAGAGCATGCAACTTCCGGTACTCGATCTTCCGAAACTGGGTATTGCTCCCGAACATTACGAAGCTGTAGACAAGGCTGTCAAGGCTCTGGCTCAGCAGGGTATTGCCATCGAGGTAAAGCATTAATATTTTAAATTTTTGAGTTTATGAATTCAGTCATATATACTGAAAATCAAAAACTTAAGAACTCAAAAACTTAAGAACTCAAAAACTTAAGAACTTAAAAACTCAAACCCATGGGATTACTTGAATTTAGCAAATTACCAATCAATACACTTGTAGGAGCCGACTGGAAAACTTTCAACCAGATTACGCAGGGCCGACAGATTGATGCCGCATACAAGGGAAAATACCGTCTTACCAAAGCGGTATGCCGCCTGTTGTCTGTACTGAAGCCACTACAAGACAGCCGCTACGAAAAACTGTTGGCTCAGAAGCCTCTGGAACACGACCCGGTCTTCATTTTAGGACACTGGCGTAGCGGAACGACCTTTATGCACAATGTATTTTCGTGCGACAAACATTTCGGCTACAACACTACCTATCAGACGGTTTTCCCGCACCTGATGATGTGGGGACAGCCTTTCTTCAAGAAAAATATGAGTTGGCTGATGCCGGACAAACGCCCGACAGACAACATGGAACTGGCCGTAGACCTGCCTCAAGAGGAAGAGTTTGCTCTGGCCAACATGATGCCTTATACTTACTACAACTTCTGGTTCCTGCCTAAACACATGCAGGAATATGCAGACAAATACCTGCTGTTCGATGACATCAGCGATGAAGAACTGAAGGTGTTTGAAGAAGTATTCACCAAACTGATAAAAATATCACTCTGGAATACGCAGGGAACTCAGTTCCTGAGCAAGAACCCTCCTCACACCGGACGTGTGAAAGAGCTGGTCAAGATGTTCCCGAACGCCAAGTTCATCTACCTGATGCGTAACCCGTACACCGTATTCGAGTCGACACGCAGTTTCTTTACCAATACAATCCAGCCGCTGAAGCTTCAGGATATCAGCAACGAAGAACTGCAGGAAAACATTCTGTCGGTTTACGCCAAGTTGTACCACAAGTATGAAGCCGACAAACACTTTATCCCAGAAGGAAACTTGGTAGAAGTAAAATTCGAAGACTACGAAACCAATGCCTTCGATCTGACACAGGAAATCTATCAAAAGCTTTCCATTCCAGGTTTCGACGAGGCACGAAAAGACATCGAAGCTTACGTGAACAAGAAAAAAGGCTACAAGAAAAACAAATACCAGTACAAGCCCGAAACCGTGGAACTGGTAGAAAAGCATTGGTCGTTTGCACTCGACCAGTGGGGATACAAGCTCTAAAACAAAGGCTTACATTATCAATTCAACAGTCATTCCCGTTTTTCCCTTCATAATGGAGGAAAAACGGGAATGACTATATATAATAACTCCTTCTAAACAAGAAATATACACATTTATCACATTTATTTTGTATATTTATTCTATTAACAAGTATTAATCCCCCTATTTTAAGTGCAATATTGCATAATTACACATTTATACGTATCTTTGCGCGCGTTTTATGAATTAGGATAACAATATACAAATGAAATCAATCAGCAAAACTCCTTCCCCCCTTGTATCTCTTATTCCTATCCTGATACTGGTAGGAATGCTATTTGCAACCATAAAGACTTTCGGAAGCGACGCCTTAAACGGAGGCAGCCAGCTTTCTCTGCTTGCCACCACCGCTTCGTGTATTTTAATAGGAATGGTCTTCTACCGCATTCCATGGAAGAACTACGAAAAAGCAATTACAGACAACATTACCGGAGTAGCTACATCCATTATCATCCTGCTCATCATCGGTGCGCTGAGCGGTATCTGGATGCTCAGCGGTATAGTACCCACGCTTATTTATTATGGAATGCAGATTATTCATCCCAGTTTCTTCCTTGCATCAACCTGCCTCATCTGTATTCTGGTTTCTCTGATGACCGGAAGCTCATGGACTACCATCGCCACCATCGGTATCGCCCTGCTGGGTATCGGCAAAGCACAAGGATTTAACGAGAGTTGGATTGCAGGTGCCATTATTTCGGGAGCTTATTTTGGCGACAAGGTGTCTCCTCTGTCCGAAACAACCATTCTGGCAGCCTCGGTGACTGAAACACCTCTGTTCCGCCACATCCGCTACATGATGATCACCACCATTCCCTCCATCGTCATTGCACTGATACTCTTTGTCCTATTAGGATTTTCAACCGATACACATTCCGTTCAGCATATTCAGGAAGTTGCACTTCATCTGGAACAACGGTTCACCATCACCCCCTGGCTGCTGATTGTTCCACTGGTCACTGCCATCCTAATTGCCCGTAAAGTTCCGTCTATCATCACCCTCTCTATCTCTACCATTCTGGCCTGCATTGCAGCTGCTATTTTCCAGCCCGAGGTATTGCGTGAAGTAGCCGGAGAAGAAAGCCTCTTTAAAGGAATGATGATGGGATGCTATGGCAGCACCAGCCTGTCTACCGCAAGTCCGGCACTCAGTGAACTGGTTGCTACCCGCGGTATGGCCGGTATGATGAATACCGTATGGCTGATACTGTGTGCCATGTGCTTTGGAGGTGCACTCACTGCCAGTGGTATGCTGAAGAGTCTGATGAATGTATTTATCCGTTTCATGAAAACCCGTGTAAGCCTTGTTTCGTCTACTGTCTGCTCGGGCCTGTTTATGAATCTGGCCACTGCCGATCAGTACATCAGTATCATTCTCACCGGTAATATGTTCGGTGAGGTATATCGAAAAGAAGGTTACGACAGCAGCTTGCTGAGCCGTACGACTGAAGATGCCGTAACCGTGACCTCTCCGCTTATCCCCTGGAATACATGCGGAATGACACAGGCTACCATCCTGAATGTTCCTACACTGGCTTATCTTCCTTATTGCTTCTTCAACCTGCTGAGTCCGCTGATGAGTATTTTCATTGCAGCTATCGGGTATAAGATTGCCCGCCGTCCCAAGGCCGAAATTCATCCGGCAGAAGTGGAAGAACTGGCTGCATAATACATCTCAAAAAAAGGAAACATTCTGCAAACTATTTCCATAAACAGTCTGCATGGTATACACAAGCCTGTATTCCGTTTCCAGAACTTTTGTCCGGCAGTGATCCGGCTGCCGGACAGAGGCAGTACAGCCCTCTTTCGAAATCAGGTAAATTTCCAGCGACCACACATGCAGATTACAAGATAAAAAAAAGGCAATATTCTTGATTAATAACGAATTTTGTCTATTTTTGCATATAGATTGAAGGAGGTACACCATGACGGATGAAAAATTAACGCAGGAGCAAGCCGACGAAAAGCAAATCAATGCAGCCTTTCAGGAACTTTTAGACCGATACTTGGAAAGCAGACATCGCAAAAAGGTAGAGATAATCACCAAAGCTTTCAATTTTGCCAAACAAGCACACAAGGGTGTCAGACGACGCTCGGGTGAGCCTTATATTTTGCACCCTATTGCCGTAGCCCGTATTGCCTGTGTGGAAATAGGCTTAGGCTCTACGTCGATATGTTCTGCCCTCCTGCACGATGTGGTAGAAGATACCGACTATACCGTAGAAGATACCGACTATACCGTAGAAGATATCGAAAACCTGTTTGGCCCTAAAATAGCCCAGATTGTAGACGGACTGACTAAAATATCCGGAGGAATTTTTGGTGACCGTGCATCGGCTCAGGCAGAAAACTTCAAGAAGTTGCTGCTTACCATGAACGATGACATCCGGGTGATTCTTATCAAGATAGCCGACCGCCTGCACAACATGCGTACATTGGGCTCCATGCTTCCGAGCAAACAATACAAAATTGCCGGAGAGACACTCTACATCTATGCACCTCTTGCCAACCGTCTGGGACTGAACCGTATCAAAACAGAACTGGAAGACCTTAGCTTCAAATACGAACATCCGGAAACCTATAAAGAAATACAAGATAAACTGGAAGCGACTCAAGCAGAACGGGACAGTCTGTTTGAAGAGTTTACAGCTCCCATCCGTACCCAATTGGACAAGATGGGTATCCCGTACCGGATTTTAGCACGCATCAAGTCGCCATATTCTATATGGAACAAGATGCAGACCAAGCATATTACCTTTGAAGAGATATACGATATTCTGGCAGTACGTATCATCTTTACTCCCCGCAACGAGGAAGAAGAACTGAACGACTGCTTTGATATCTATGTGGCCATCTCGAAAATATACAAGCCTCATCCCGACCGTCTGCGCGACTGGGTAAGCCACCCGAAAGCCAACGGATATCAGGCTTTGCACGTCACACTGATGAGTAATAAAGGGCAGTGGATTGAAGTACAAATCCGCAGCGAGCGCATGGATGATGTAGCAGAGCAGGGATTTGCTGCACACTGGAAATACAAAGAAGGTGGAGGCAGCGAGGATGAAGGCGAACTGAACAAATGGCTGAAAACCATTAAGGAAATACTGGACGATCCGCAACCGGATGCATTGGATTTCCTTGATACAATCAAAATGAACCTCTTTGCTTCAGAGATATTTGTCTTTACTCCAAAGGGAGAAATCAAGACCATGCCACAAAACTGTACGGCTCTTGATTTTGCCTTTTCTATCCATACATTCTTGGGTAGTCACTGTATCGGTGCCAAGGTTAATCATAAACTGGTACCGCTGAGCCATAAATTACAGAGTGGTGACCAGGTAGAAATCCTTACTTCCAAATCACAAAAAGTACAGGCCTCGTGGATAAACTTTGCTACTACAGCCAAAGCAAAAACCAAAATTCAGGCTATTTTAAAGCGTGAACGGAAAGAACAGCAATTACAGGGAGAAGAAATGCTGCACGATTTCTTCAAGCAGGAAAATATTCCGGCTACAGAAGAAAATATCAAGAAACTCTGTATGCTGCATCACCTGAAATCGCCCGAAGAGTTGAAACAACAAATCGGACAGAAGGTCATCATCCTGGGAGAAGCAGACCGCAATGAACTGAAAGAAAAACCAAGTCCTACCAACTGGAAAAAATATATATCGTTTGCATTTGGAAACATCCGTCCAAAGAACGAAACCAAGCCGGAAAAAGCACCGGAACCGCTTAACGTAGACAAGAAGAAAATTCTGAAAATTACTCCGGATGGTATTCAGAAGAACTATATCCTTGCCGACTGCTGCAAACCGATTCCGGGGGATGATGTATTGGGATATATCGATGACAACAACCGTATCGTGATACACAAACGGCAGTGCCCCATTGCCACCCAACTGAAAACGAGCTTCGGCAACCGCCTGCTGGCTGTAGAATGGGATACAGGAAAGGCACTGGACTTCCCGGTGAACATCTATGTAAAAGGTATCGACGGTATCGGAGTGCTGAACAGGGTAACACAGATTATCTCACAGCAACTCAATGTAAATATCCGTAAGCTGAACATCGAATCTGTCGACGGTATCTTCGAAGGACGTATCCAACTCTTCGTACACGATGTAGATGATGTAAACTCCATCTGCAGTAACCTCAAGAGTGTAGAGAACATCAAGAGGGTTACCCGCATCGAAAGTTTCGACGATGTAATTGCAGACTAAAACAGTATAAATAAAGGCTTTCCTTCCTCAAGAAGAAAAGCCTTTATTATATAGTAAAATGGAATACTTTAAATTTCCTCCACTCATTCAAGTGAGATAATCCAACTCCCGTTTCATACTGAGTAATTCTTCCCTTACCCGTTTCAGCCGATCCACTATCTCTGCCGTACTCACCACACTCTCCCTATTCTGCTTCAGGCGCTGCTTGGCACCGGCCAGTGTCATTCCCTTTTCCTTCACCAGATGATACACCAGTCTGACATTCTCGATATCCGCCTGTGTGTACTGACGGATATTCCCCCCAGCTTTTTTAGGAGAAAGAAAAGGAAATTCTTTTTCCCAATAACGCAGCAAAGATTCGTTTACTCCGAACATCTTTGCCACCTCTGTAATGGAATAATACAGTTTCAGTTTTTTTTCTGTCTTCAATGCCATAATCACGTATCCTCCCTCTATATTAATCGAATACCTTGCCGTGGTTGGCAGCAATCTGAATCATCTTGTCGTAATCGTCAGCACTCAAATCCATAAAGTAATAGTTGACAGGGTTCACTACCTGCCCCTTGACATGTACTTCATAATGCAGATGCGGTCCGGTACTCTTTCCTGTAGAGCCCACTTCACCAATCACCTCACCACGTACCACTTTCTGTCCTACCCTTACCTTTATCTTACTCAGATGTGCATAACGTGTCACATACCCAAAGCCATGGTCAATCAAGATACAATTACCATACAGCCCTTCCCAACCAGCCTTCACAACCTTTCCGTTACCCGTTACATACACCGGTGTACCGATATCAGCAGAGAAGTCCATACCTGCATGAAACTTTACAGTCTTATAGATAGGGTCGATACGTGTACCATATCCGGAAGCTGTCTGCTTCAGATTTTTGTTCGATACAGGCTGAATGGCAGGAATACAAGCCAGCATCTCGTCATTCCGTTTACACAGATTCACCACCTCATCGAACGACTTGGACTGAATATACACCCTTCGTGCGAGCAAGTCCATCTTTTGCGTAGTATTTATCACCAGATTCTTATTGGCCATATCCATCAATTCCTCATAACGGTTTGTTTTCCCATAACTGGCATTACGCAATTCATCACTCACAGGATCGGCCTGCATAATGACACGGTACAAGTTGTCATCACGCTGTTGAAGATGCTGCATCACATCCAGCGCTTCATCCAGACGGGTAGAAAGGATATTATACTGAGCAAGCAAGCGAGAGTTTTCTACACGGAGGTCTTTTTCGGAAGGAGAGCCGAAAATCCACAACAGCAAAATAAAACTGCCGGCTCCCAAACCCATCCCCACGAACAGGCGTCTTAAATAGCTCTGTACCCTCTGCCGCATGGTAGGATAAATACGATCGTACGTTCGTGTCTGAGGGTTATAGATATAATAGACTTTACGCATTCAAATCTAGTTTTGAAGAATTTTAAGATGCAACGGTTCAAGTTTTTGCATCAAACATACGGACAAAAATAATAAAACCGATTATCTTTGCAAATCAAATTTGAGAATATTAACTACAAGACATTATAAGCATTATGTTGACAGCAAACGAAATCCGCGACTCATTCGTCAAGTTTTTTGAGTCGAAAGGACATCAGATTGTGCCTTCTGCACCAATGGTCATCAAAGACGACCCTACTCTGATGTTTACCAATGCAGGTATGAACCAGTTTAAAGACATTATTCTGGGTAATCATCCTGCGAAATATACCCGTGTAACAGACTCACAAAAATGCTTGCGCGTAAGCGGTAAGCACAACGACCTGGAAGAAGTAGGTCACGATACTTACCACCATACCATGTTCGAAATGTTGGGTAACTGGTCATTCGGCGACTACTTCAAGAAAGAAGCTATCAGCTGGGCATATGAATATCTGGTGAACGTGCTGAAACTCGATCCGAAAGACTTGTATGTAACTGTATTCGAAGGAAGCCCAAGCGAAGGTCTGTCTCGCGATGACGAAGCAGCCGGCTATTGGGAACAATTCTTCCCGAAAGACCATATCATCAACGGAAACAAGCACGATAACTTCTGGGAAATGGGTGATACAGGTCCTTGTGGTCCTTGCTCGGAAATCCACATTGACTCTCGTTCGGAAGAAGAAAAAGCAGCTATACCGGGAAGCCAGCTGGTAAACAAAGATCATCCGCAGGTTATCGAAATCTGGAACCTGGTGTTCATGCAGTACAACCGTAAAGCAGACGGTTCTTTGGAATCATTGCCTGCAAAAGTAATCGATACCGGTATGGGATTCGAACGTCTGGTACGTACCTTGCAGGGAAAAACATCAAACTATGATACAGACGTATTCCAGCCTATCATCAAAGTAATCGGTGACTTGTCGGGCAAGAAATACGGTGATGACGAAAAGACAGATGTAGCCATGCGCGTAGTGGCAGACCACATCCGTACCATCGCCTTCTCTATCACCGACGGACAGCTTCCGTCTAACGCCAAGGCCGGTTACGTAATCCGCCGTATCCTCCGCCGTGCCGTTCGCTATGCATATACCTTCCTGGGACAGAAGCAGGCATTCATGTACCGTCTGGTACCGGTGCTGATTGAAAACATGGGTGGTGCTTATCCGGAACTGAAAGCACAGCAGGCTCTGATTGAAAAAGTAATCAAAGAAGAAGAAGAATCATTCCTCCGTACACTGGAAACCGGTATCCGCCTGTTGGACAAGACTATGAGCGAAGCAAAAGCTGCCGGAAAAACTGAAATCAGCGGAGTGGATGCTTTCACATTGTACGATACCTTCGGATTCCCATTCGACTTGACAGAACTGATTCTCCGCGAAAACGGTCTGTCTGCCGACGTGAAAGGATTTGAAGCAGAAATGCAGAAACAGAAAGAACGTGCCCGCAATGCAGCTGCCGTAGAAACAGGCGACTGGATTACACTGAAAGAAGGTGAAACTACTTTCGTAGGTTACGACTATACTGAATATGAAACCAGCATCTTGCGCTACCGTCAGGTAAAACAGAAAAACCAGACACTGTTCCAGATTGTATTGAGCGATACTCCGTTCTATGCAGAAAGCGGTGGTCAGGTAGGTGATACCGGTGTATTGGTAAGCGAATTCGAGACTATCGAAATCATCGATACCAAGAAGGAAAACAATCTTCCTATCCACATTGCCAAGAAACTTCCCGAACATCTGGAAGCTCCGATGATGGCTTGTGTAGACACAGACAAACGTGCGGCTTGTGCAGCTAACCACTCTTGTACACACTTGCTGGACGAAGCATTGCGTCAGGTATTGGGTACACACGTAGAACAGAAAGGTTCACTCGTTACTCCAGACTCACTCCGTTTCGACTTCTCTCACTTCCAGAAAGTGACTCCGGAACAGATTCGTGAAGTGGAACATCTGGTCAATGCAAAGATTCGTGAAAACGTACCTTTGACTGAATACCGTAACCTGCCTATCGAAAAGGCAAAGGAACTGGGTGCTATCGCTCTCTTCGGTGAAAAGTATGGCGACGAAGTACGTGTCGTACAGTTCGGCTCATCTATCGAGTTCTGTGGAGGTACTCACGTATCGGCTACCGGAAAAATCGGTATGGTGAAAATTATTTCTGAAAGTTCTGTAGCTGCAGGTGTACGCCGTATCGAAGCTGTAACCGGTGCTAAGGTAGAAGAAATGTTCGACATGGTACAGGATACTATCAGCGACCTGAAAGCACTGTTCAACAATGCTCCTGACCTGAAAGCTGCTATTACAAAATATATCGACGAAAATGCAGGCTTGAAGAAACAGATGGAAGAATTCATGAAAGAAAAAGAAGCTTCTGTCAAGAACAAGCTGATTGAAAATGCAAAAGAAGTAAACGGTGTGAAAGTAATCAGCACTGTACTTCCGATTCCGGCTGACGCTGTGAAGAACATTGCCTTCCAGCTGAAAGGACAGTTCCCTGAAAACTTGTTCGTTGCTATCGGTAGCGTATTCGAAAACAAACCGTTGCTGACTGTAACCATGAGCGAAGACCAGGTGAAAGCCGGACTGAACGCAGGCCAGTTGGTACGCGAAGCTGCCAAACTGATTCAGGGTGGCGGTGGCGGTCAGCCTCACTTTGCTACAGCCGGTGGTAAGAACCCCGACGGACTGAGTGCAGCTGTCGATAAGATTATCGAATTGGCAGGATTCTGATTTCAACAGAATCCCTCTATATAAGAAATGTCATTCTCCCGGAACAGTTTCCTGTGGAGAATGACATTTTTGTATTTGGATACCCAAAGCAATTGAAGCTCTTTTAATATTGAACAAAAAGCGGCAATAATACACGCAAAAAACGCGACTTGTCACGTTGGCATACGATACTTGTATCGTTGCCTTTCGATACTTGTATCATCAGCCAACGTGACAAGTCGCGTTTTTAACGTGATTATTCAAGCAAAATCACACCAGCAGCTTTACCCGAAGAAGAGGTAAAACGAACAGTCAGGACACATCCATTATTAGCCTGTATCTTTTCCGGCAGAACAATTGGATACGTAGTTTTTTCCTGCAGACTCTTTACATCATCAGATGAAGCAAGGAGTTTTCCATCTGCCTCAAGTATAAAGCCTGTCGCCTCTATCTCTTTTCTTCCCTTTATGATTTCTATAGAAATTCCCTTCATTTTTTCCAGCATACGGGCAGAAAGATTCAGTTTCACCTCTTTGGTTTCCTTATCTCCCAAGCTCCATACTCCTATCAAATTAGGCTGATTCAATTTCAAGTCCTTTTCCGAAATATCTTTTGATAATGCGATCATCTTTTTAGAGAAATCCACCACATCAATCGTCCCCCATTCATAATCTGTACCCTGATGATTCTCTACCCAATTACGCTCCCAAGCAGGCATATCGAAATCTATTCCCTGAGTCCGACTGGTATAATAATTCTTCCAACGGCCTAAATAATAACTTTCTATCAGTCCGCTCCAAATACGGGCTGCATAATCATCGACAGGAGGTCCCCAAATAGTTATAATTCTACGGGCATTTTTTTCATATTGCTTTTGTTGTTCCAGTGTTTCAGCAGCCTTCCGTGCAAAGTCCAGCCAACGTTCCAAACGAAGTGTAGGATGCTGGCTCAAAAGAGCGTCCATTCCCAACATCAAAGTTTCAAACCGGCTTTGAAGAAAACAAGCTTGTAAAGTATCTCCCAACAAATACTCCTGATCGATCATCTTCGTCAAAATCTCAGCTTTTCCACCCAAATACTGAGTGGCCATTTCTGCCAAATCAACTCGATACATCTTGTTATCCCCTAATTCATCTGCAGCATCCACAAAACATTCCAACCCTTTAAAGTAGTCTTCGCATATATTAATAGAACCATCTTTAACAGTACCCGGACGGAACTGCCAATTGAAACGAGGATGGTCGGTAAAAGTACCATATACCGACTTCAACAGATAATTCCATGCAGCCGTAATATCGGCAGAGGCTTTTCCATAACGGTTTTCCGAATAATCCTTCAACCAGTTGCGCACATCTATCCGGCGAGAGCTCCAACCGGCATCTGTTACCAGTTCATACAACACTTCATTATTCTCAATACCTTCCGGAGCCATTCCATGTGCAATCAGTTTCCCTTTATAAGGTGAGGCCAAAGCTTCCAAATGACCATTGGCATAAAAGTCAAGTACCCCGGTCATTCCTACCTTACCTCCCATATTAGGTATCACACTATATACCCATTGTTTATTATAAAAGCCCTTATAATATTCCCAGTTTACTTCGGAATGCCAGAAATGCTTATTATAATCCACAGCCAGATCAAGCAACAGCATTTTATCATCAGGAACGTTCGATACCAAGGCTCCTAAAGTTTCATAATCCCAGATATGCCGCTGATACCCAAACATCCATCCCTGCATCACCCATACAGCTTTGGTATTAGCCTTCCTAATTGATTCGTATACACTATTACCATAGGAGGCTGCCATCTCATACCGTTCAGGATTTCCTTTTTCAGGAAAAGGAATTTCCATTTCATTAAAACTGTCTACCAGATAATAATCGCATTTTCCAAACTCTTTCTCCCATTCACGGATAAATGCCGTACCTATTTCTTTAAATAAAGGCTCTTGAGGAGAAATCATCCAGTTGGAGAAAGCACCTCCCCAATGTGTCTCGATTATTTCCAGTTCCGGATGAATACGCTTGAACTCCTGAGGAATAAACCCCGGGAAACCCGGACAAATGGGTTTCATACCCAAGGAGCGCATTCTATCCAATATTTTATGTTGAAGAGCGATTTGTTTCCGATGCCAGTCTTCATTAAGAGGACCATCTATCCCACTTACATTTCCCATACGCATCCATGGTAAATGAGCAGGTCCTACAAAATAATGTTCTATTTCTTCATCAGTCAGCCCCATTTTTTTCCATACACGTGCTATAATTGCCTCATAGCCTACTAAAGCCAGCGGCATATTAATGCCATGCAGAGCCATCCAGTCAATTTCCTGTTGCCAACGTTCCCAATCCCAGTAAGGCATGGAGTATCCATAAGTACAGACATTAAAATAATAATGATTGGAGAAAGGAGAAACAGTTCTTACAAAAGACTGGTCGGGCAATACGCCGGGGACAGTAATACTATTCCCACTCCATGTATACATTCCCCATTGATTATCCTTTATATAGTCGTAAAAGCCACGACATAAAGATACATTATCCGAGGCCTGAATACGCAATGTTCCATCCTGCACCTCATACTGATAATACGTACTGTCCTTATCCTGTTTCAACTTCAATGACACAGGGATATCCTGCCGGCCGGAAACACGTTGAATCAGTTCACGTACAGCTTTTGTCTGCTGAGCGCATCCAAGCACCTCTCCAGCCAACAGATAAAATAAAAATAAAAAAATGTGTTTTCCCATGTAATAGTTCTTATTTGTTATTTATACACCCATCGGGTCAGAATTGTATTCGGAGTTTTTACTACAAACTTATAGAATTTTGAAGCAGGATATTTACCCAAGTCAACAACAAACTGACCGGAAGAAGCTTTTACCCGTCCTAATTCCATCCACTGATCATGCCCCCCATCTTTATAATGATTTGTCACAGACATATATACTACAGCCTCCTCATCAGTTTTATCTGACTGCCAATTAAGTTTCACCAAATTATCATAAGGATGTGTCGTCAAGTTATAAATATCTGTCGCCCCATAGAAAGAGATACCGTCTTGTTCGAAAGCAACGTCTTGAGGTATATCAAATCCCATAAAACGACAAATAGAAGGAAGAATATCAACCAAAGCCAATGTAGGACGTCTGAACTGTGCATTCAACTGGTTACTGTTCGTTGAAACCCACACACTCCTTTCGCGTGCCAACTGCCCTCCATGATGATGTCCGCTTTCTCCTCTTCCATGGTCGGTCGTGACAATAATCATCCATTCTTCATCAAAATGTTTTTCACGATACTTGACAGCCTCCCATATCTGTCCGACCAGTTCGTCTGTCTTATTGACATACTGATCCATAAAACTTCCATCACCATAGATATGAAAACCAGAGTCTGTATACCACAAATAAACCCAACTCAAATCAGGAGCATCCTTACGTATACAATCTGCTGCAGCTTTACTTACTACAGAATCAATATCAAAGATATGCAACTCGTCTTTCTTCTGAGGAAAATTTACCTTATCGTTATCATAGCCGTCAAAGACATAGTCTATCTTCAGATAATCGGTTTCTTTTTTCCCCTCCCCAATCAAAACAGTACGGTTATCGGTCCAGCCAGAAAAGATTGCAGTTGTGTAGTTTTTCTTCTGTTCTTTAGCGATACGAAATAAAGACCAATAATTATAGTTTGGTTTCAAATTAGAGTTTCCATCTACATTATGCTTATTCATCCATGTACCAGTCAATATATTCATATAGCCAATTGCCGAAATGGTAGGAGTCTGCGAATAACCGCCTATTTCTCCCCCGGTATAAGCACGGGCATATCCTCCTTGCGAAGCTATATCGTATATATATTTAGGATGAACACGCTCTATATAGTCAGCCGGTATACCATCCAACACCACATACACCACTTTACGGGTTTTACCATAAAGCAAAATCGGAAACAATACGCAAATTGCAACAATCAAGTACTTTTTCATAATTTCATGTCTATTTATTAATATCTTTTTTCTATAAATTTCATTACCTGCAATTCCCCATTCAATTTCTTAGGTATGGAATATAAAACAAGATAGACTCAGATTATAAGGTCTGCAAAAATAACACTTTATTTATATCACTCGTTTTTCATCTTTACAAATTGCCCGGGCGACATTCCTGTAATCTGCCTGAACACCCGATTAAAATTATTGGGAGTACTGAAACCTACTTCATAAGCTATTTCCGATAAAGTTTTCTCCCTGTCGGCCAGCAATTCAATAGCCCTCGTCACTCGCTGATAATTCAGAAACAGACTAAAACGGATATTCGAGCGGAAAAACAAACGGCTCAGGTTACGGACCGAAAATCCAAAGTATTTTGCTACCGTTTCTATTTTCAAATTCTCGCCACAATGGTCTGTTATATAATGTAACACCGGTACCAGGCGCTGATCGTCGGGAATCACCAGTGTCTTTAGAAGAATCTCTCTGACCGGACTCATAGAGGGAAGTAGCTTAAAGAAGCTCAAAGTAAACTGAAACAAATCGGCTTGTGTATCTCTTCGAATCAATTTGCCTTTCGAAGCAATGAACTTTAAATTTTCTGCTATTACCGAAGTGGTATTATAAATGGAAAAGCCATTCATCACATCAGTCTCCTCAAATGACAAATAAAAGATAACCAGCGAAACCAGACGATTGTGACTGCATAGCTCATGTTCTACTCCAGCCGGTATCCAGGCTATGTGTTTTTCCGGTACAAAATAATTCGTATTGCCAATCTGTACCCTTAGCGTTCCCGACAAAGTATAGATAATCTGTTCCTTATTATGAGCATGAGCAGGTAGAACAATTTCTTCCCAACCTGTTTTTTTTATAAAGATTTCTTCAGGTTGTGAACTGTTTATAGTCGCAATATACGATTTCTGTTCTCCATTCATCGGTTGGCATGATTTGATAATTTTATTGCATTAATTGAAAATTCAGAACAAAGTTAAAGGTTTATTTTTGCATGCACAAATTGAAATAGACAGAAAAGGTTACATGAAGAATAGGTATTGGTTTTTCTGCATCGGATTGCTTTTTTCAGGAGCTGCATCCGATGCCCAGACTCGTATACTCAGTATAGACGAAATGTTCCACTTGGCTGACGAGAACAGCAAAAGCATACGGGTACACACACTTCACACGGAAGAAACCGCTCAAGGGATTAAAGTTGCACGCGACAAGCGACTTCCATCCATTCACAGCGAACTGACTCTCAACTACATTGGAGACGGTTGTATGACCGACCGGGATTTTTCAAACGGAATACATGCAGACATGCCTCACTTTGGAAATACATTTGTTCTGAAGGCAAGTCAGGTAGTTTACAGCGGGGGAAGCATCAGCGGAAACATCGAGAAGAGTAAGCTGATGCACCGGAATGCCCAACTGGAATACGACAGTAACCGCCAGGATATACGTTTCCTGCTCATCGGCTACTACCTGGATATATGTCAGCTGAATAATGAAAAGACGGTGTACGAAAAGAATATCGAACAGACACAGCTTCTGGTGAAAGATATGCGAGCAGCCTACAGCCAGGGAACAGCTTTGAAGAGCGACATTACACGCTATGAGCTTCAGCTTCAGAATCTGAAACTGGCACTGACTTCCGTTCTGAACAAGAAGAATATATTATGCCAGCATCTGGCCAGTACCATCGGACTGCCGGAAGGTACAATTATACAGCCTGATACAGCACAACTTAAAAACATACAGATTGCGAGACAGAGCGAAACAGCCTGGAAAGAAGGAAAGCTGAATGCTCCCGCACTACAAATGGCCGATAACCAAATACAACTAAAGCAAAACGAGGAACGCCTGATTAAGGCGGAAAGAAGGCCCCATATCAACCTCACCGCTACCAATGATTTTACCGGTCCCATTCTTGTAGAAGTACCACCGTTGAACAATAATTTCAACTACTGGTTTGCGGGAGTCTCTGTCTCATACAATCTGGACGCCTTGTTCAAAACCAAAAAGAAACTGAAACAGGCACGTATCTCCACGCTTAAGACACAGGAACAAAGAAGACTGGCAGAAGAAGAACTCGACAATGCCATTCATGCCGCTTACATCGGACTGAACGAAGCTTATACCCGACTTCAGACCCAGCAGAAGAGTGTACAGCTTGCACACGAGAACTTCAATATCGTAAAGCACCGTTACCTAAATGGTTTGTCACTGATTACCGATATGCTGGATGCAAGCAATACGCAGCTGGACACCGAATTACAACTGACCAACGACCAGATTAATATTCTATACCAATATTATCTGCTCAAGAAATTAAACGGAACACTATAATAAACCCTATATACTCATGATAAAAAATAAGAAAAGAGCCATCCCCAATTTCATCATACTGCTTGTACTGGCAGGAGGTATAAGCTGGATAAGCGGAAAATTTATCCGCCTCGGCAGCAACGAATATACAGACAATGCACAAATCAAACAACATCTGACTCCTGTCAATACACGAGTACAGGGATTTATCAAGAAAATTTGCTTTGAAGAATATCAGAGAGTGAAGAAAGGAGATACACTGGCTATTATAGACGATACCGAATATCGCCTGAAAGTAGCGCAAGCAGAAGCCGACTATCAGAATGCTCTGGCTGGAAAAAGTGCCATGTATACAACTATCAACACCACACAAAACAACATTTTCGTAACCGAAGCAGCTATCGAAGAGCAACGGGTACGCCTGCTGAATGCTGAAACCGACTACAAACGTTACCAGGAACTGATGAAAGAAGAAGCGGTAACTCCCCAACAGTTCGACCGGGTGAAAACTGATTATGCTGCTACCAAAGCACGGTATGAACAGCTACTGAGACAGAAACAGTCTACCTCCCTCATGAAGCAGGAACAGACTCAGCGTCTGGAACAAAACGAGTCGGCTATCAAACTGGCAGAAGCAGCACTGAATCTGGCCAAACTGAACCTTTCGTATACCATTATCCGTGCTACAACCGACGGAGTAACCGGACGCAAGGATATTCACGAAGGACAGCTGGTACAATCCGGACAGACACTGGTCACTCTGGTAGACGGTACAGAAAAATGGGTTATTGCCAACTATAAAGAAACCCAGACTACAGACATGCAAAAAGGACAGCTGGTCAAGATACAAGTTGATGCCATTCCAGGAATAGAATACGAAGGACAAATTTCTTCTATCTCCGACGCGACCGGTTCATTCTATTCGGTGATACCGCAAGACAACTCTGCCGGCAATTTTGTAAAAGTAGAGCAACGCATCCCGGTACGTATAGAATTTACACACAACAACCGTCCGGAAGATCTCGAACGCCTCCGTGCCGGTATGAATGTAGAATGTACCGTAAAATTCTAAAAGCCAATGAAACCAGTACGTCCCCGTATCCTATACTTCAAGGAATCGCTTTCTACCCCCTTCTGTATCTGTATCTCCTTGTTTTTCGCCATGGTTTTCCAATTCAATGGCGGAGTTTTCCTGCCTACAGCCTACCAGATGTCGAGTGCATTGGGTTGTATTCAGGAAGATATCAACATGGCAGGATACGCTTCTTTTATCGGGATGACTGTGATTTTTCCCATTCTGTTCCGTCTTAAGTCGCGTTTCACGACCCGTTCCATATTGCTGACAGTATGTTGCGTACTGATAGTATGCAACCTTATTACCATGCATACCCGGCAAATTCCGCTTTTGATTTTCATTTGCTTTATTTCCGGTTTTTTCCGTATGTGGGGAACCTTCGAATGTTTCTCCAACATCCGCCTAAGTGTGACTCCTTCCGGTAATTTCTCTGTATTCTATCCGGTTATCTATATCATCGTACTGGAAAGTATCCAGTTGTCCGGTCTGGTAGCCACTCATATATCCGAGTGGGCCAACTGGCATTATATGCACTGGTTTGTCATCGGTCTGCTGGTCATTGTATGGTTTTGTGTATTCTTTCTTACCCGCCCCTATCGCCCGGGAAAGAAAATACCCTTGTATGGTATAGACTGGCTAAGTGCTATACTCTGGGGAGTGATGCTGTTTGCTGTAGTTTATATTTGTATCTACGGTGAATATCACGACTGGCTCGACAGTGTAGAAATACGCGCCTGTATCGTCATTGCCCTGCTCTGCCTGCTCATCAACATCAACCGCATGAGCACAGTGCGCCGCCCGTATATCTCACCCAAGGTATTCCGTTACCGCAACTTTCCGGTTATTCTGTTCCTGTTCCTCACGATGTGTCTGCTTCTTACCACCTCTTCGGTTCTGCAGAGCCAGTTCATGACTTCCATTCTGCATTACGACGACTTGAATTCTGTATCCATCAACTGGTGTGTATTTATCGGCATTCTCTCGGGAGCAGCAGTTGTATTCTACCGCCAGGTAGTCTTGCGTAAAGGCTTCAAACTTCTCATTTCAGTAGGATTTATACTGATTATTATTTATCAGTACTACATGTATTTTCTTATTTATCCTACACTGAATATCGAAAGCCTGTACCTGCCCAATTATCTGAAAGGTGTAGGAAACGGTATACTTTATATTGCACTGACCATTTACATTGCCAAGAGTGTTCCTTTCCAGCATTTCTTTCAAGGACTTTGCGTACTAAGCTTTATCCGTACCAGTATAGCTACCCCACTCGGAACAGCCATTCTTACCCGATGGCTCAGACATTTGAGTCAGGAAAACATCGGACTTCTCAGTCTGAGAATGGACCAGGTACACAGCAGTCTGTCTCCTCATTCCATACAAGCTCTTTACGCACAGGTTACAGAGCAAACCATTCTCATCAGTCTGAAAGAACTGTTCGGATGGGTTTGCATTATCAGTACAGTGTTTCTGTGTATTCTTCTCAGCTACAGACTTTGGGAGAATCATCACGAAAAACTGATGAAAAAACATACCATCGCCATAGAACCTTAAGAAAATTTCGACATGCAAAAAACAATGAATACCTGACAAAAAGCTGAAAAACTGCAACATTCAAGGGGCTGATTCAAAGTACGAAAACGCCCCTTTTTCACACAATTCCCCAACAAAATATACATTTGTTCTGACTATTCTGTCTGCTCCTTCGGCCAATTCACCAGATAGATTTTCTCCGTAGCACGGGTAAAAGCAGTATAAAGCCAACGATAATAGTCGGGCGAAAGCATTTCTTCAGTCATATACCCCTGATCGAGAAAAATCCTTTTCCACTGTCCACCCTGAGCCTTATGGCAAGTCACGGCATAAGCATACTTCACCTGTAAGGCATTATAATATGCATCTTCCTTCATCTTTTTCATACGTTCACATTTCGTAGGAACATCTGCATAATCTTCCAGTACAGCATAAAACAAACGGTCGTTTTCCTCTTTCGTAAGCGAAGGAGCATCCGAATGCAGGGTATCCAGAAGAATCTTGACCTCCAGTTCCAAATCATCATAATCCGGAAAAGTCAGTACAACATCGGCAAAACGGAAGCCATACATCTCGCGTATCCGGCGTACTCTACGTACCACAGCCACATCTCCATTGGCAATAAAATCCAGTTCCTTACACTCCGCTCCCCAATAATAATTATTCTTCGCCACCATCAGCATATCCCCCGTGTTCAGTTCGTCTTCTCTGAACAAGATTGAATTACGTATCCCTTTGTTATAAAGATTGGCCCGTTTGTTGGAGCGGCAGATTATCATAGTATCGTCCATACCTGCCGTATCATAGGATTCAGTAATAGCTTCTATCAGTTCTCCTCCCGGCAGAATCCGTACATCGGAGCATGCAGTTGCCTTCAACACCGGAAGCGAAAAGAAATTCTCTTCTGTAATATATTGTCGCAACAATGTAGCATTGTATAAAATACCGGAATCAGTTGTCTGACGCACTACCTGTGTCAAGCTACACTCCGTAACCTCCAGTCCATATCCCCGCAAAAAAGAAGCCGATAAAGCCGGACTCTCCTCTTCGCCTACCGGAGGCAACTGTGCCGTATCTCCTACCATCATCAGCCGACATCCCTCTCCACTATATACATACTGCACCAAATCGTCCAGCAGTCGTCCTGTACCAAAAGCCATTCCTCCCAGCCCGCTATTGGCTATCATCGAAGCCTCATCTATTATAAATAAGGTGTGACGATGCATATTCTGATTGATGGTGAAATTGTCCGTTTCATTCGAAAATACCCGCTGGCGATAAATCTTCTTATGAATGGTATAAGCCGGATGTCCTGCATAATGCGCAAAAACCTTTGCTGCCCGACCGGTAGGAGCCAGCAATACACATTTCCGCTTCAACTCCTCCATGGTTCTGACCAAAGCCCCCATCAGCGTAGTCTTTCCCGTTCCGGCATACCCTTTCAGAATGAAAGCAGAATCTGCTTGCGAAGAAAATAAAAAGTCGGCGAAAGATTTTATAGTAAAATCTTGTTCTTCTGTTGGTTTATAGGAAAAATTTCGCTTAATTTGCTGCGACAAATCATTATTTAACATAACACGGCATAAAAAGTTCACGTAACTTTGACGTGGTTAAAGTAATTTATTTTATTTTTGCGCTACGAATATAAACTAAAAAAACAAATATTATCATGAAAACAGTTATTAATCTTGTATTAGCTGCCTGTGTTGTTGCCTTGGTATACATCTGCTACGGCAGTATCATGGGTCCTATCAACTTCGATGAAGCAAAAAAAGAAAGAGAAAAAGCAATTATCGCTCGTTTGATCGATATCCGCAAAGCACAGCAGGAATATCGTACAATGCACAACGGTGCATATACAGCAGACTTCGACTCTCTGATTGCTTTCGTTAAAACTGCAAAACTTCCTTTCATCATGAAAGTAGGTTCTTTGACTGACGACCAGTTGAACAACGGTATGACAGAAAAGAAAGCTATGGACTTGATCAACAAAGCTAAAAAGACTGGTAACTGGAAAGAAGTAGAAAAAGAAGGCTTGCAAAACTTCCGTCGTGATACAATGTGGGTTGCTGTAATGGATACTATCTTTACCAAAGGTTTCAACCCGGATTCTTTGGCTTACGTACCTTTCGGTAACGGAACTAAATTCGAAATGGCTATCCGTAAAGATACTACAAAATCGGGTGCTCCTCTGAACTTGTTCCAGGCACAGGTTCCTTACGAAGTATATTTGGGCGACTTGGATGCACAGCAGTTGGCTAACTTGAAAGACATGCAGAACAAATTGGGTAAATACTGCGGTCTGAAAGTAGGTGATATCGAACAGCCTAACAACAACGCAGGTAACTGGGAATAATATATATGATTGAATCGATCGATTTTACAAAATCGGAACAATATACTTTATCCATCCGTCTTAGTACGGATGGATTTTCTTTTTCTATCTACGACCCGTTCTGCGACAGTAAATTATTCTTTAAGCAATACGCGGTCAACACCCAGCGCTCGATGGCAGCCAACGTAAAGTCGTTTCTGGCAGAAACAGAAGAGCTGAAGTACAAATACAAACAGACCAATATTCTGATTCATTCTTCGCGTTACACTCCGGTACCGCTGGAAATATTCGAAGACGAACAGATGGAAAGCCTGTTCTATCAGAACCTGCCCAAGCAAAACAACGAAATTGTGCTGTGCAATATTCTGGGGAAAAGCAATCTGGTAATCCTCTTTTCCATCGACAAGCTGACGCATCAGTTTCTGACAGATAATTTTGCCTCCACACGTTTCTTCTCTGCCGTCAGTCCACAGATTGAACTGCTGACAGCCAAGAGCAGATTGGGAAACAATAGCAAGCTATATGCTAACCTGCACCCGCACAGCATTGATTTATTCTGCTTCGACCGCGGAAAGCTACAGCTCATCAACAGTTATCCGGTGACTACCACCGAAGATACCTGCTACTATCTGCTCAATGTATGGAAAATGTTGGGATACGACCAGGAACGCGATGAACTCCACCTGACAGGTGATCTCTCCCAACAGGACAGCCTAATGGGCGAGCTGAAAAAATACATAAGAAAGATATTCATTATTAATCCTCAAGCAGAACTTCACAGTGCAACAGACACTCCTATTGAAGAAGTTCCGTTTGACATCCAATCTCTACTGATATGCGAGTAATTAGTGGTATTTATAAAAGACGACGCTTCGATGTGCCCCATACATTCAAAGCCCGACCTACAACCGACTTTGCCAAAGAAAACCTTTTCAATGTACTGAACAACTACATTGATTTTGAAGACGGAATCACGGCTCTCGACCTGTTTGCAGGTACGGGAAGTATCAGTATAGAACTGGTTTCAAGAGGTTGCGACCGGGTGATTTCGGTAGAAAAAGACCCTCAGCATCATGCATTCATCAGTAAAGTGATGCGTGAAGTAAAAACCGACAAATGTTTTCCTCTGAGAGGTGATGTATTCAAATACATTGAAAAGTGTAGCGAGCAATTCGATTTTATCTTTGCCGATCCTCCTTATGCTTTGAAAGAACTGGCTACCATTCCAGACCTTATCTTCAAGCAGGAGCTGCTGAAAGCAGACGGACTGTTTGTGCTGGAACACGGAAAAGACTTGAATTTCGAAAATCATCCTAACTTTGTAGAGCACCGTCACTACGGAAGCGTCAACTTCTCTTTCTTTAGAGTAAAGGAGCCAGCAGACGAACCACAGACTCTATGACACGCTGTTTCCGCGGGCGCATGGCCCACTGCTTACGGGAGAGTAACAGACAACTGCGCTGATCATTTAAAAATATTTCTTTCAAAGCCAATGCTGTTTCTTTGTCATAAAAGAAAGCATTGGCTTCAAAATTATGTTCGAAACTGCGGAAATCCATATTGGCAGAACCTACAGAAGCCACTTCATCATCGGATACAATGAGTTTGGAATGCAAAAATCCGGCTTTATACATATACACTTTTACACCTGCAGCCATCAGTTCATCCAGATAAGACAATGACCCCATGTGTGTAAGGAAAGTATCCGCACGTTCGGGAATCATTACCCTTACATCCACTCCTGCCAGTGCCGCTGTCTGAAAGGCATTCATAACCTCTTCAGTAGGAAGGAAATAAGGGCTCTGCACATAAATGTAACGCTGTGCATTACAAATGGCCAATACCACTCCCTGCATAATATCCTTCCACTCACCTACCGGATCGGATGTCACAATCTGAGCCACTACATTTCCTTCTTCGCGCATTTTCGGAAAATATTCTGCCGAAGTAAGCAATGTGCGGTCTATGGCATACCAGTCTGTAAGAAAAGAAGTTTGCAGTCCATAAACCGCTTTTCCCGACAGGCGCACATGAGTATCTCTCCACCTCCCCCATGAAAAGCCCCGGATATACCGCTCTGCAATATTCATTCCTCCGATAAAACCAACCTGCCCGTCGATAATAGCAATCTTCCGGTGGTTCCGGTAATTCACTTTACTGGTAAACAAAGGGAAACGTACTTTCAGGAACCCCAGCACTTCGATTCCCTCACACAACATCTGGTCGTAAAACAGCCGGTCTACCTTCCAGCATCCCACGTCGTCGTACAACAGACGCACCTTCACTCCTTCACGAGCCTTATCTATCAGCAAATCGCGCAACAGACGACCTACTGCATCGTTCTCAAAAATATAGAATTGCAAATGGATGTGATGCCGTGCACCGGCTATTGCCTTAATCAGCGCCTGCAACATCGAATACCCGTCGGTATAAATTTCCATTTTATTCCCGCCAAAAGGCAATGCCTTGTTCACCCGTTTAAAGAAAGCCATCAGTCTCGGCTTACCGGTTTCATCCTGCAAGGACTCCTGCGACTGATATTCAGCCATCGGACGCTTGCTGAGACGGATATAACGCTTCCTACTTATCAGGCGTTCCTTACGTGTACTCCTTCCAAAAAAGAAATAGAATATCAGTCCGACAACAGGAAAGAAAAACAAAACCAGAATCCATGTCATGGTCTTGATAGGGCTCCGGTTGTCCAGTATCAGAGAAAATATGGTGAAGAGGACAATGAAAAAATACAATATATAAAAAAAAGTCCCGAAAATCTCACTCCAAGCTATTCCATCCATACAGATATCTATATTAATTGGACATTGCGACAGAAATAATGAAAAGCCATATGCAAAGCTTCCTCCTGTCTTTTTCCAAAGTTACACAAAAAAGATGAAAATACAAGAAGTGGCAAACTCTGTATTATCGCCGACGGTGCAGGCTGTACAGCCGACGACGTTGAACACAAAAACGGCGTCGCCAACTATAAAGCCGACGACGCCGATTGAAATATAGTTCTGTTACCTTACAGTATGAATAGCCGAATCAAACCTTAAAAACGGCGATGACGCGGTCCGTGTCCACCAAATGCAGGTCCGTTAGAACGAGGAGCCCCTTTACCGCCGAACAAGTTAAGACGATAAATGAAATGCACCATACAATAACTGTAAATGGCATTATACTCAACATCCTTACGCATAGCTGCCGTAATGGTACGGCTGATATTGCTCTGATTACGCAGAATATCATAGAACTGAAGACTTACCGTAGCTGCATTTCCTTTCAGAAAATCCTGAGAAATCTGCGCATTCCAGATCAGTTCATCGCGGTTCATACTGGTATCTGCATAGCCACGGCGTGAATTCTGTGAAACATCAGTCGATACAGACATATTCCATGGAAGGCGTACATTGGTGCTGGCACCATAAGAGAACTGATACGTATCCATGTTGTTGCTCTCCTGATAATTATTGCGCGAATGAGTATAACTGATAGAACCATTCAGCGAGAACTCCCACCAGTCGTTACGGTACGTACCACGCAGACGTTCGCTCAAAAGCAACTGTTTGGTAGTATTCTTATCGGCATCAGTCGTCACATTCTTATCACTGATGTAGCTCACCATATTGCTATAGTTTGCCATGGTAAACGTATTGATGGTATACTTCTTATTACGCAAAGCCGTATTGGTACCCATTACTCCAAATACATTCCAGTTTCCATTGATATTTTCCGACATGGTTTCCGTACCCCCGGTAGAAGAATTATACGTTCTACGGCTACTGATATCATTAATCTTATTCTGGAAGCGTACATGCGAGAACATACCACGCTGCGATTCGGCATTAAAGAAATTGTATTCCAACTTGAACTCATTGGTAAAAGTAGGCTTCAAGCCCGGATTTCCCACCTTTACATTCAGCGGATCTGTATCATCCTTTATCGGCAGCAAGTCGACCATATCGGGCTGTGAACTTCGTCCGCGGTATTCCAACTCCAGACGGCTTGTCTTAGAAAAGTTATACCGGAAACGGAACGTCGGCGTAAAATTGAAGACATGACGTACCGTATCTACATTATACTCTCCCTTCTGATAAGTAAGCGTAGAACTCTGCGGCTGGAAAGAAACACCCGCATTAAGCTGCATCTTCTCACGTACCCAGCGCAAAGCAAGATCGACCTGATGATTATAATAATTATAAGTCGCATTCTTACTCAAGTCCGGATTCAATACTCCTTGATCTCCCACCTCATCATGTATATTCCATCCATCGGGCATGTCGTAAGTGAAATTATCCGTAGTAGAATGTTTATACTGGAAGTTATAACTCAACTGCAAGAATCCTCCCTTGAAAATGGGTTCACTATACATCAAGCGAGCACTGTAATCCGATGTTTTGGTCGGTGTATTGATATAACGGCGAAGCTCTTCGTAACGCTCCTCATCAGTCTGTTGGAAATACTCGGTCAGCGAAGTAGAGAACTGTTCACTACTGCTGTTGGTATAATTGTATTTGCCACGGAAAGTAATGCTACGACCATTGTCAGACAAACGACGGTTGACCATCAACGAACCTCCTGCAGTTACATCGTCTCCGGTTGTAAGCGAATTTTTAACAATCGTATTGACAACAATCTCCTCGGGTACCAAATCAGTCACCTGTCCGGATGACAACAATTCATCCGTAGAGTATCCGGGATCTTCATTAAATGTATACGAGTTGACATTATTGGTATTATCCGTTTTTCCATACTTTACACGCGGACGAAAGATTAAAGTAGTAAGCGTATCCGGATGCCATTCAATACGGAAGTCGGCTGTAAGATTGGTTGTTTTGTTACGTGTATGGTCGAATGCATTCTGAAACGAACTATTTTCTGTAGAAACAAAAGTTTCTGAAGACTGCTTGCTCAGCATATCCGCATCCTTATAGTTAAAGTTCACACTACCACCAGTTTCCAGCTTCTCGTTCTTTGTAGCAAAGTTGAATCCTCCCATTTTAATGGCAGTCAGCCCATTTTCCTTACGGCGATGTCCACCGCCACCGCCTCCGGGAAATCCGTTGTCGTTTACATTGTTTGCCGAACCTATGACAGTAAACTGATTGGAATCCTTAAAATAGTTCAGCATCAGTTTTCCACTATAACGGTCTTTGTTTCCACCCGCCAAATCAGCGTTTCCAAACCAACCTTTATTCATACCAGGTTTCACAGTAAGATCAAGTACTGTTTCTTCCTCACCGTCATCAACTCCTGTAATACGGGCCAAATCAGACTGTTTGTCATACGCACGCACCTTATCAATGATATTGACAGGCAGATTTTTCATGGCAATATTCGGATCGTCAGCAAAAAACTCCTGACCGTCTATCATGATTTTCTTGATTTCTTTTCCGTTGATGGTAATCTTTCCGTTTTCATCAATTTCTGCCCCAGGCAATTTTTTCACCAACTCTTCCAGTGCAGAGCCTTCGGGTACACGGTATGCCGAACTATTGTATACCAATGTATCTGCCACCGCAGTCACTTCCGGTGCCTGTGCCACAATCACAGCTTCATCCAGCATAATGGCATCGGAATGCAACTCGATTTTCCCCAACCGGAGTTGAGGAACATTACGTGTCAGCACAACAGATTTGAATGTAGGAGAATAGCCTACAAAAGAAACCTTCAACAGATATTTTCCGGGACGAGCCGACAAGGAAAAATTTCCATCCAAGTCAGTCACATTTCCTGTTATCATCGTACTATCTTTCACCGAAAGAATCTGAACCGTAGCCTGCATTACAGGCGATTGATCATCCCCATCTACCACAGTGCCCGATATACTATTCTTTCCCCCTTTGTTTTGTGCCCACACAGCTCCCCAGCCGAACAGCAGCAAAACCACTAAAACCCAATTTTTCATTCTTCTGTTCTTTCTTGTTTCAATGTGAGTTTGACTTTTCAAACTCCAAAAGGTTTAATGTATCTTCCCCTTTTTTCTATTTATTTTCTTCTGAACATCTTTTCCATGCGACGCTTCTGCAAGAAAAATTCCCAAACGAGTACATTCAGAACCATATATACAATTCCCACTGAATTATCGGCTACCTGCAAGTCTCCCTCTACTGCACCTTTCACCAGCAGAACTATATAATAAAGTCCCCACACATATAGCGCATATTGCATAGCCTTGCTGCGTAAAGAAGCGGCCTCCGCATCTTCTTCTTTTGCTTTGGCCAGAAAAACCATAAACAAAGAAAGCCAGATAACCAGTTTCATACTCATTTTTACATACAACAGGTTTGTATCGTCTACCATTCCAAACATATACATCAGAAGCGGTACAAATACAGACAATATCAATAGGGCATATCCTATTATTCTACACGATGCAGGCAATATTCCTTTCATAATACACTTTTTTAGTTATTTGCCACAAAATTAATTAAACAGAAGTAAACCCACATTCTCTTCTGACTTTTTTTCTATTTTTGCAGGAAAAACAAGATAATCATGAGTAAACAAGATGTCATTATTTGCCGGAATTTGGAAACGGATCTGCAACAGGCCGTAGCCCAATGCCCACACGATAAATTATTTATATTGACCGACGAACATACCCATCAATATTGTCTTCCTCTGCTTGAACAGCTGCCTTTTCTTAAAAATGCAACCGAAATATGTATCGGAGCAGAAGATGTGCACAAGAATCTGGACACCTTGAGTGAGGTATGGAACGCTCTAAGCACACAGGGAGCCACCCGACACTCACTGATGATAAACCTGGGAGGAGGAATGGTAACCGACCTCGGAGGATTTGCTGCCGCCACTTTCAAGCGTGGTATTCAGATGATTAACATACCAACTACTCTGCTCGCTATGGTGGATGCCTCGGTAGGCGGAAAAACCGGGATCAATTTCAACGGGTTGAAAAATGAAATCGGTGTATTTGCCTCTGCTTCCAGCGTACTGATAGACTGTAATTTTCTGAAATCGCTGGATCATGCCAATATTTTGTCGGGATATGCAGAAATGCTGAAGCACGGCCTCATCAGTCAACCCGAACATTGGAGCGAACTGGTATGCTTCGATATGGAACACATTGATTATACCCACCTTCAGACATTAGTCGGTCAATCGGTTGCCATCAAGGAAAATATCGTAGAACAAGATCCGTTTGAAAAGGGTATACGCAAGGCACTGAATCTGGGACATACCATCGGACATGCCTTTGAAAGTTTTGCATTGAAGAAAGGACAGCCGGTATTACACGGTTATGCTGTAGCCTGGGGTATTGTATGTGAATTGTATTGTTCGCACTTAAAAGTGGGATTTCCTAAAGAACAGATGCGCCAGACTATCTCTTTCATCAAAGAAAATTACGGCAAACTTCCATTCAGTTGCAAGGATTATGAAACTTTATACGAACTGATGAAGCATGACAAAAAAAATACTTCTGCCGAAACTGTGAATTTCACACTGTTGGGAGGTATCGGAGACATCCGCATCAACCAGACGGCAAGTAAAGAAGAAATTTTTGATATGCTGGACTTTTATTGTGAGACAATGGGATAAACCTGTAAACAAGCGTTTTATGTACAAGAGAATGCTCTTCTAAAATCACTTTTCTACTCATTTCTACAGTGGATTTATCCACATCCCTGTTCATAAATGAATAATAAAAAAGTAGGTTAAAAGTTTGCTGTTTTAAAATAAAGCGCTACCTTTGCACTCGCAATTCGGGGTGTAGCTCAGCCCGGTTAGAGTACGCGTCTGGGGGGCGTGTGGTCGCTGGTTCGAATCCAGTCACCCCGACTGGTAAAAAGGCTTGATAATCAATATCAAGCCTTTTTTTATTTTTACCAAATACCGGTTTAATCTAAAGAATTATTTGAATCATATGACATTCAATGTCATTCTATATCGCCCATGAATTTCACACTCTCCTCTGTTCTCACTACAATAATAAGTTCCACTAAAGGTTCCTTCTACCTGAACTCCATCTTTCACATCCTTAATAGAATTGACATAATGTTTTCCATCCATCAATCCATAAAAAGTACCATCTGCATAAATTTCCAACTCCGTAACCAAAGTGAAATTTTCCACATCAAACTCACCTTCCCCAATATTCCCGAAATCATATTTATGTAAGCACTCTCCTGTTTTAGCAAACTCCCAATCTGCTTTTCTCGCAAAATGAGCAATACTTGGCATAAAAGAAAAACCATACTTTTCAAATGCATTAATAGATACATTGGTTATCGTAATTCCCCTTCCTTCACTATCTGTAAAAACATCTTCAAGAAATACATATCCAAACACCGGAATTGACTCTTTATACGTTTTAGCATTGAAGGTCAGCTCTATGAAATCTGAATTCCCCTCCAGATCATCATCTCCACCACAGGATGTAAATGAAAATAGCAGTAATGTCAGCAATGCAATAAACAAGTAATCAGCATTTTTTTCATAACTATTAGAATTAATATTTATATCTTCTCCCATAAACAATGAGAGTTTCACCAACAACTCCATATTGATGTTTCGTATATATGCAACGTTTGGTTCATTAGGCAATCAAAGTTATTCAACCTTCAATAAATGTACAATAATTTTGATTTATAAAAAAATAAATAGATGATGATATAATTTGTCAGTATTGACTATAATACCAAAGCAAACTTTTTATGAACACTTTTATTACAGTATTTCTCTATTTTTTAAAGAACATTGAAAATACTATATAATTAAGGTATATATCAAAAAAAACAATAGCCTTAAAACTAGATTCAAAAAAAAACATAATATTTCCAACAGACAGAAATAAAATTATTTATTATCTATTTTTAATAATAGCATCCAAGTATTATAAAGCTTATAAGATTAAAAATGCTGAGAAAACAAGGAATAACAAACAAGCACCCTTATTCTTAATATTTTTGAAATAAGAATCCATCTCTGATTACAATAGTATAACAGATAAACAACATTCCACGTATTTTATAAAATAATTTATAAATATTTCTTTGTTTAATAAAAAAAGAATATATTTGTGGATACAAATAAACAATACACTAAGAAACGATAAGAGATGTTATAAGAAAGAGAAATCATCCATCTTATAAACAAATACCAGTAGCCTTTCAGGAAAAACAGAAAAAGACACGTATAATAAGTTTAAAGAAATAACCGATCTTATAAACATATGAAAACGATAGATTTTAAAAACTTAGCAGAACAGTACAGAACTGAATTAATGGATAATGTGCTTCCTTTTTGGCTAAAGCACTCACAAGACAAAGAGTTTGGAGGATATTTCACCTGTCTAAACCGAAACGGTGACGTATTTGATACTGATAAATTTATCTGGCTACAAGGAAGAGAAGTATGGTTGTTTGCCATGCTATATAATAAAGTAGAAAAAAGGCAAGAATGGCTAGACTGTGCCATTCAAGGCGGTGAATTTCTGAAAAAATATGGTCATGACGGCAACTACAACTGGTATTTTTCACTCGACCGTACAGGAAAACCTCTGGTTGAACCTTATAACATCTTTTCTTATACATTTGCAACAATGGCTTTCGGCCAATTGAGTTTAGCAACCGGCAAACAAGAATACGCCGACATTGCAAAAAAAACATTCGACATTATTCTCTCCAAAGTTGATAACCCGAAAGGAAAATGGAATAAACTTCATCCTGGTACTCGTAATTTAAAAGGATTTGCTCTTCCTATGATTCTTTGTAATCTTGCATTGGAAATCGAACATTTGTTGGATGAAAACTTCCTGGTAGAAACGATGAATACCTGTATCCACGAAGTAATGGAAGTTTTCCATCGCCCGGAACTAGGGAATATCATTGTAGAAAATGTATTAACAGATGGCTCTTTATCTGATTCTTTCGAAGGGCGTCAAGTCACGCCCGGACATGCTATCGAAGCAATGTGGTTTATTATGGATTTAGGTAAACGCCTAAACCGCCCGGAACTGATAGAAAAAGCTAAAAACATTACACTTACCATGATTGACTATGGCTGGGACAAAGAGTATGGAGGTATCTATTATTTCATGGATCGCATGGGCAATCCTCCACAGCAGCTGGAATGGGACCAAAAACTATGGTGGGTACATATAGAAACCTTAATTTCTTTGCTGAAAGGATATCGTCTTACAGGTGACTCTAAATGCCTGGAATGGTTTGAAAAAGTACATGAGTATACCTGGAATCACTTTAAAGACCAGGAATATCCAGAATGGTATGGATACCTGAACCGTCGTGGTGAAGTGCTGCTGCCATTGAAAGGCGGGAAATGGAAAGGATGCTTCCACGTACCAAGAGGACTTTATCAATGCTGGAAAGTCTTGGAAGAATTAGTATAAACAGAAAGCAGAGAAAGCCATGAAAACAAATCTAATAAAATGGAGCGCACTGATGATACTAATATGTATCTTATCTGGATGTCAAAATAACACAAATGGAGATAATGCTGTAATGCATCGGTTGTGTGAGCGACTTTTTCCACAACATTCTGATCATTTTATCTTTCAATGTATAAAAGATACAACATCTACAGATTGGTACAGTGTAGAATCTATAGATGGAAAAATTCAAATCTGTGGCAATAACAACAACTCACTGGCAGTAGGGTTAAATCATTATTTAAAATATTACTGCCATACCAATGTTTCATGGTATGCCGACGATGAAGTTAAAATGCCCGAATCTTTGCCTGAAGTCAAGGAAAAAGTTACTTCTCATGCAAAATGCTCAAATCGCTTTTTTCTGAACTATTGTACCTTTGGCTATACATTACCTTATTGGAAATGGGAAGACTGGGAACGTTTGATAGACTGGATGGCTCTAAATGGTATAACTATGCCACTGGCTATCTCAGGCCAGGAATCGGTTTGGTATAAAGTATGGTCTAAATTAGGACTGACAGACGAACAAATCCGAAGCTATTTTACAGGCCCGGCTCATTTGCCCTGGCACCGTATGTCGAATGTAGATTATTGGCAAAGTCCGTTACCAACTTCATGGCTGGAAGGTCAGGAAAAACTTCAAAAACAAATCTTGCAAAGAGAACGAGAATTTGACATGACTCCTGTCTTACCGGCTTTTTCCGGACATGTACCTAAAGAATTGAAAGAGCTATATCCAAATGCAAAGATTCATCAGATGAGTCAATGGGGAGGATACGACGAACAATATCGCAGCCATTTCATCGAACCAATGGATACATTGTTTACAACAATCCAGCAAATGTATCTGAAAGAACAGACTGCCATGTATGGAACCGACCACATCTATGGTATTGATCCTTTCAATGAAGTAGATTCTCCGAACTGGAATGAAAAATATCTGTCGGACGTATCAGAAAAGATTTATGAATCTATCCGTCAGGAAGACGAAGAAGCGACCTGGTTACAAATGACATGGATGTTCTATCACAGCAAAGAAAAGTGGACACAACCGCGTATCCGTTCTTTTCTCGAAGCAGTACCAAAAGACAAGTTGATTCTTCTTGACTATTATTGCGACAGCACTGAAATATGGCGTGAAACAGAAAAATATTATGGAAAACCGTATATGTGGTGTTATCTCGGCAATTTTGGTGGCAACACAATGATGGTCGGCAATTTAGATGACGTTGATTTCAAAATAAACAGACTTTATACGGAAGGAGGAAACAACGTATATGGATTGGGAGCAACACTGGAAGGTTTTGATGTAAACCCGTTAATGTACGAATTTGTCTTCGACAAAGCTTGGGATTATCCTGTAACTACCAAAGAATGGATACACAACTGGGCTCTTTCCAGAGGTGGAAAAGAAAGCAAACATGTAGTAAAAGCGTGGGAATTGCTGCACCAGAAAATCTATACCAAGCATGCAACTTGCGGACAGGCTGTATTGATGAATGCAAGACCAATGCTGATAGGTACAGACAGTTGGAATACATATCCTGATATTCATTACAAGAATGTAGAATTATGGAAAATCCTTGAAGAACTGCTGAAAGCGGGTGAGCTGGATAACGCCGGATACCGTTATGATGTGGTGAATGTAGCAAGACAAAGCTTGGGTAATCTTTTCTCTGACTTCAGAGACGCATTTACCGCTGAATATCAAAAAAAGAATTTAGCAGGAATGGAATTATGGGCTGCCAGAATGGATACATTGCTATTGGATATGGACCGCCTGCTATCTACAGAGGAAAACTTCTGCATCGGAAAATGGATTCAAGATGCAAAAGATTGGGGAAAAGATGAAGCTGAAAAATCGTATTATGAAGAGAATGCACGCTGCATACTGACTGTATGGGGACAAAAAGCGACCCAGCTTAATGACTATGCAAACAGAGGATGGGGTGGATTGACCAAAGATTTCTATCGTATGAGATGGAATAAATTCACTTCTTCTGTAATAGCAGCAACAAAAGCAGGTCAGCAGTATGACGCAAAAGCATTTTACGATATGATAACAGAAGCAGAATATCAGTGGACTTTGCAAAGTAAAGATTATCCGCTGGTTTCCGGTGAATCTCCCTTTGTCGTAGCTCAAGAACTATTCAATAAATATAAGCATTACTTCGACTGAGAGTTGATAACTAAAATACAAACATGGTAATAACAAATCTAAGTGAATGAATTATCAAACGAGAAAAATTGCAGTATTCATTTTTAAATTTATTTCTTATGGTGTCAGATTTACGAAGAAAATTTTTCTTAAGACAGGGAATAATCTTGACATGCAGTCTTTTGCCTCTGGCAGATGTTAATGCAAACTTTATTCCGAACACTTTCTCCTCTCACGGGGATATGGTTGATCAGGCTAATAGTCAAAAAGATATTACAGGTAAAGTTCTTAATGAAGTAGGAGAACCTATTCCGGGAGCTTCCATCCTAGTAGAAGGAAGTTCACGCGGTGTTATTACAGATTTAGACGGTATATTTACAATCAAGGTATCACCGACCGACAAACTTATAGTCTCATTCCTTGGAATGGAATCTCAAACTATTACAGTAGGAAATCAGTCAAATCTGGTTGTAAAAATGGCACCTAAAGTTGCAGAACTTTCCGAAGTAACTGTTGTTGCTTATGGTAAACAGCGTAAGGCCAGTGTAATTGGTGCCATCAATACCATTTCTACAAGTGAGTTGAAAACCCCTGTTGGCAAACTGAGTTCCGGATTGGCAGGACAACTAGCTGGTTTAGTAGTTATGCAACGCTCAGGAGAGCCAGGTGCAGGTGCAGATTTCTGGATACGCGGTATCAATACTTTTGGAGCGAACAATAAACCTCTGGTATTAGTCGACGGAATTGAACGTGAACTCGACCTGGTAGACCCGGAAGATATTGCTTCTTTCTCTATCTTGAAAGATGCTACAGCTACTGCTCTTTATGGAGTACGTGGCGCAAACGGTATTGTCCTAATCACTACCAAACGAGGAAGTGAATCAAAACCTAGAATTAATGCAAAAGTCGAATACGGAATGGCAAGTCCTACCCGATTGCCAGAATTGGCAAACGCCAGCCAGTGGATTGACTATTACAATGACATAAACTTGGAAGCATCGGGACGTTTAGCTATCCAGCCTTCTGAAAAAGCCATGTACCTGAATGGTACCGACCCAGATCTTTTCCCAAATGTAGACTGGATGAAGACCATTTTCAAAGATCGAAGCCATTCAATAAGATCCAATGTCAGTGTTACAGGAGGTTCACCCAAAGTACGTTATTACGTAGGAGGCTCTTACTACTCTGAAGGCAGTATTATGAATATGGCCGACAAGAGCCGTTATGACGCCTCAATGAATTACAGCAAGTTTAATTTCCGTACGAACATAGATATAAACATTACTTCTTCTACAGAATTAGGTTTGTCTTTGTCTAACCAATATGAAATAACCAATCGTCCGGGAGCTGATTTGGCTGATTTATATGCTTATACTATCTTAACCACACCGGTATCAATTCCTACCGTTTACTCTGATGGAACCATTTCTCGCCCAGCAGTAGGTTACAACCCTTATTCAATGCTGAACCAGACTGGTTATTCTCAAGAATTCGCAAATAATGCTCAGTCATTATTGTCGTTGACTCAAGACTTCTCGGAGTTCATCACTCCTGGATTGAAAGCAAACATCAAATTCTCATGGGATGCTTACAATGGATCTATACTAAATCGCAAGATCAGTCCTTCCACTTATTATGCAACAGGTCGTGACAAGGATGGTAAACTACAATTCGTTAAAAACAATGACGGTAGTGACTACATGACATTAGTACGCAGCAACTCAGGTTCCAGAACTATCAATCTGGAAGCTTCAGTTAACTACGATCGTCTGTTTGATGAAAAACATCGCGTTGGTGCTATGTTCTTGTTTAATATGCGTGACTATACAGACAACTTTCCAACCAACTATATCGCAGCTTTTGCCTATAAAAATATAGGTATTGCCGGTCGTGCGACTTATTCTTATAAAGACAAATATTTCGCCGAATTCAACTTTGGCTACAATGGTTCTGAAAACTTTGCTCCCGATAAGCGCTTTGGTTTCTTCCCTTCTTATGCGATTGGATATATGATCAGTAACGAAGACTTTTGGGATAACTTAAGAAATACCATTCATCTTTTGAAGCTGAAAGGTTCGTACGGTCATATCGGAAATGACCAGATTGGTGGTAACCGCCGTTTTGCCTTCAACTCCGAAATGAACAGTTATACTTCCGGATATCGTTTCGGACTAATTCCGTCAGATTTACCGGGGGTAGCAACAGGTATTCCTGGTAACCCGAATGTATCATGGGAAAAAGCAACAAAAGGAAATGTCGGTTTCGAAATAGGATTCTTCGATAAGTTAAAACTTCAGATGGACTACTTCTATGAAAGACGTTCGGGTATTTATATCCAGCAGCAGAGCGTTCCTTCAATTGTGGGTCTGAATGTAACTCAATACGTAAACCTGGGTGAAATGAAAAACAGCGGTATCGATGCTTCTTTGGAATACGAACAACGATTCAAAGACTGGTATTGGTCTGCACGTGCCAACTTTACATACAACCGCAATGAAATGCTGTATGATGACAAACCGACTCCAATATGGGCTTATCAAAGTGCTGTAGGTTTCCCATACAATCAGCAGAGAGGTCTCATTGCTTTAGGACTATTTGAATCTGAAGAAGATATAGCTAACAGTCCGGTACATACTTTTAGTACAGTTCGTCCAGGAGATATCAAATATAAAGACATTAATGGTGATAATGTAATTGACGCTTACGACCAAGTAGCTATAGGATATACAGACGTTCCTCAAATCAACTATGGTTTTGGATTCAGTGCAGGTTGGAAAGGTTTTGACTTCTCACTGTTCTTCCAGGGAGTTGGTAATGTAACTCGTATTATCGGCGGATCTGCTTTCTATGGAGCTTCCGACAATATCTTTAACAGAGGTCAGATTTACGCAGACGTAGCAGAAAAACGATGGACTGTCGACAATCCAGATCCTAATGCATTATATCCTCGTTTGTCTTTAAGTAAAGTAGAAAACAATCTCCAGCCTTCTACATTCTGGCAACGTGATATGAGTTTCTTGCGTTTGAAAAATGCAGAAATCGGATATACACTTCCAAAAGAATTATACAAACAATGGGGAGTATCTACCATTCGCTTGTATATGCAAGGTGTAAACCTACTTACATTCAGTAAGTTCAAACTTTGGGACCCTGAACTCGCATCTGATTATGGTAATGTATATCCACAAATGAAAACTGTTACATTTGGCTTGAATATTAACTTCTAAAAGTTATAGTTATGAAAAAGAATAAATTCAAAATATTTGCAGCCATGGCGTTGGCTTCTATGCTAAGTTTTTCTTCATGTAATGATTATCTGGAAGTATCACTGCAAGACCAGATGACATTGGAAGAAGTTTTCAGTAAACGTGTTACAACAGAACGTTACTGGGCTCACATATATAGTTATATTCCCCGTGAATATGAATACTTAAGCGAAGGATGTGCAGTTCCTTTAAGCGATGAAGCTCAATTTTCTTGGTATCAGTGGGTAGATTATCTGATTTTTAAAACCGGTTCATGGGGACCTACATCCACAGCCTACAATATATGGAAAAGCAAATATACAGGTATTAACCAAGCTACCATATTCATGGATAATGTAGACAGATGCCAGGAACTGGATGCTAACTCACGTAAAATAATGAAAGCAGAAGTTCGCTTTCTGAGAGCTTTCTTTTATTTTGAATTATTACGCCAATATGGTCCTGTATATGTTTGGGGAGATGTAGCACCAGATCCTCTGATTAAACCGGATCAAGTAGACCGCCACACAATGGATCAGAACGTAAACTTTATTATAGAAGAATTTGATAAAGCCATAGCAGATCTTCCGTTAGAAGTAGCAGATATGAACGAATGGGCAGGACGTATTACCAAAGGAGCTGCAATGGCTATCAAATCGCGCGTATTGCTCTATGCAGCAAGTCCATTATTCAATGGTTGTGACTTATACAAAGGAAAAATGAAAAACATCTATGGCGAATATATTTTTCCTCAACAAGCTAATCCAGAAAAATGGACCAAAGCAGCTGAAGCAGCTAAAGCCGTTATTGACATGCCTCAATATAAGCTCTATGAAGCAACAGGAGAATCAGATCCATTTCAGAAAGCAATCAAATCTTACCAAGGTGTTTTATTCGATGAATGGAACAGCGAAATTATTTGGGGAGCTTGGGCACGTAATCCGACAAATGCAGATTTTGGTTCTGCAGAATTCTTCTACATTACCCGCTTCCTTCCCCCAACCTTATTGAGAAATGCATTTGGTGGTTATTGTCCATCTTTGAAATTGGTAGATACCTATCCAATGGCAGAATCTGGAAGATATCCGGTAACTGGCTACGATAGCAACGGACAGCCCATCGTAGACGAAAAATCAGGCTATAAGAGTACCGGATTTACAGCCAACTACTCCCACCCTATTGATGGTGCTATGGGCTTAATCAATGCTCATAATAGCTGTGTAGGTCGTGATGCCCGATTCTATGCATCCATATTAGCCAATGGGTTCTATTGGATTAACAATTATGCAGGAAACAAACAAGTAACTTTCTACACAGGTGGAACATCTCCTTATAAAGGAAATGATGGCGACTGCGTAAAAGTAGGTTTCCTTTTCCGTAGAATGGTAGATCCTCAGCTTAACACTAATAACGGAAACTTTGGTAAAGTGTTCTGGTCATATTGCCGTTTAGCAGAAGTTTATCTCAATTATGCAGAAGCATGTAATGAAAAGCCTCAACGTGATGAAGCAGAAGCCTTGAAATACATTAATAAAGTGCGTAATCGTGCCGGCTTAAATGATCTGGAAGAAGCTTACCCTGAAGTTATTGGAAATCAAGACCTCTTACGCGAATTAATCCGTAAGGAAAGAATGGTAGAACTGGCTTTCGAGGGACATCGCTACCACGATGTACGTCGCTGGATGATTGCCGAAAAAGAATTGACCGGCAAAAACTATACATTAAACCTGCTGGCTACAGAGTACGAGCAATCATGGAATCGTACAGATCAAGTATGGATGGGAGCCGACAATATTTTTGAGCCTAAACATTACTTCTTCCCTATCAATCAAGTGCAATTGAGTGAAATGAAAAATATGACTCAAAATTACGGATGGTAAACCATAAACAGTTAATTAGATTACAATATTATTATAGAGAAGTAATATGAAAACGAATAAATATTGGTTATCTTGTGTATTGTTAATAATGGGGATAACCTCTTGTAAGAACGATCTGGATATCAATATGGTAAACGATACCATAGGCTTGATGAATCCAGACATGGTTACTACCACTATATATCCCGGAGTAAATGAAGTTTATAATGTTCAAGTGATAAAAAGTGGAAAGGGACAAAATGGAGCACAAGCAACACTGACTATTGACAAGGATTTCCTGAACAAATACAATAGTGAAAAGGGAACAAACTATAGTTTAATGCCATCTGATTGCTATTCATTGACATTAAACACCTTGGATTTCTCAGAATCGGATTATCAGAAAGCGTTTACATTAAAATGGAATGTAGAAAAACTCCAAGCCGTATTGGAAGATGACGCAAATGTTGCAGTTCCGTTAACAATGCATGTAAATACAGAGGGAGTCAATATTGCTCAAGATCGTCTTTCAACCCTGGTGGTTCCTTCTATTGATACTCCAACACTGGCTTTTGAAAATGCAGGATTATTCAAGGGGATTATGCCGACAATAGACGATTTAGATGAACGTGAGGTACATATTAAGGTTCAAACAAACTTCCCCAACAGAGACAATATTATTTATGAAATAGTTGTCGATCCACAACTGTTGGCAGACTATAATGAACAAAATGGTACAAGCTATCAGTTGCTTCCCGAAGCAGCCTATAAATTTTCTGATAACAAATGGACTCTTCCAGCTCTTACAAATGAAAGTTATTTTTCATTTACCTTCAAGAAAAAAGCTTTAATGGCTAATCCTGAAAAAGTAGAGTTTGGAGAATATGTATTACCAGTCAAACTGGTATCTGCATCTACATGCGAAATAAGTCAGACTGCTTCTACCATTCTGTATAGCATCAGTTTCCAACCCGCACTAATAGAGAAAGCAGCATGGAAGGTACTTGATAATAATACTTGCTCCAAAGAAGACGAAACGTCTTGGATTGCATCCTTAGACTGGGGGCCAGAAAAAACGATCGACAGCGATCCTGCTACTTTTTGGGGGTCTAAATGGACTACTCCTAAACCTCTTCCTTATTACTTTGTATACGATATGGCTGCAGAATATAAGATTTATAAAGTTGGTTTTGACAATCCGACCGGCGCAGATGCTTGGCGCGGAAATGCTAAAGCCGGTTATATCGAATGCAGCATGGATAATGAAAACTGGAATCGTTTGACCGATTGGAATCTTTCAGCACAAGAAATCCGCTCTATAGCAGTCAATGTAAACACTACAACTGCCCGATATTTGCGTTTTGTTATCACAGAAGCTTTTGATTCACACCTATTCGAAAACGGTGGTTCTCAAATGAATATTGCTGAATTCTATGCTTGGGGTGAATAGAAATTGAATAAATAGAGAATTCAAAAAAAGGCTGTATCCTAATAAAGCATTACTGAAGTGAACTATAGATTACATGGATATCTTATTACCCCCAAAATCTATGTAATCTGTATAAAAGACACAAAGTTTTATTTTGATACAGTCTTCTTGGCCAAGTTTATAACCGATGCATATCTTTGCATATCTAAACGACAAAAAAACAATGAAAAGAAATACACAAATCTTCAGATTTTTGCTTTGTCTTTCGTTCTTATTTAGTTTTCTCACGATTAAAGCGAATGACAAGGGATACAAACAAGGAAATATCAATGACTTAGCCCTAATTTATCAGGGAGGGAAACACCGTATCGACTGGACTCCCGAGCAGTTTACTCCTTATGTTGTACATGAATTTGCAGATGGCCATAAAGAATGGCTATTCGACGGATATCTGTTTTTGGAATTTACAGATGGAGAAGGATTAAGTTTTGCCACCCGATATTCAGACCTGAATGCAACCAAAGCCGACTGGATTTGGTTACTCGACCGTCTTTTTGAAAAAGATAAATCTCTTTCAGCTTTGGACCAATGTATCGACACTCATATTCATGAGATTGGAAAACCAGGTTTTACTCATAAAATTGTTCTAAGCATTCCCGAACTTATGCCCGGACAGAAAAACTGGGGAGAATTAGATGGTGAAACAATGGATTTCAGCATCAAGGAACACCAAATCAAGGCTACATGCTGGTATGTAGACCAATTAGCAGAACGGTTTAAAAAAGCAAAATTCAAACACTTGAAACTGGAAGGTTATTATTGGTTGGCAGAAGACAATGACCTGACTAAAGATCTTTCAGTCTTCGTTGCCAATCATATTCGCCCTACAGGAAAATCATTTTGCTGGATTCCTTATTGGCAAGCAAAGGGCTATGACCAATGGAAAGAATTGGGATTCGACATCGCTTATCAGCAGCCCAATCATTTCTTCAATCATAATATTCCTGACAAACGTTTAGACGAAGCTTGTATTTCTGCTGCTAAACTGAATATGGGTATGGAGCTTGAATTCGATGAGAATGCACTTTATAATGCCAAAAACTCTTCTTACAACCGTCTGGTAGCCTATGTAGACTACTTCGAACGTCATCAGGTATTCCGCCGTTCTGGTATTGCGTACTATAGTGGAAATCACGGATTCCTGGATATGTATCAGTCAGGACATCCTAAAGATCAAGAAATCATGGATCGCTTATGTCGCCTCATCATTGACCGCCGCTCCCATCTACAAAAAGAGCCGGCACGTAAGCATACAAAGGTTGTAGCTCATAGAGGATTTTGGAGCACACCAGGATCTGCAGAAAACTCAATCGCATCTTTAGTTAAGGCAGATTCAATAGGTTGTTATGGTGTTGAGTTTGATGTATGGTTGACAGCAGATAATAAACTAATTCTGAATCATGACGGATGGCATGAAGGGCTTTCTGTAGAAAAGAGTACCGCTGACGTACTGCACGCACTGAAATTAAGCAATGGAGAAAATATGCCTATGCTCGAAGAGTATCTGGATAAAGCAAAGAAAACTAAAGTTAAACTGGTGTTGGAAATGAAACCACTCAGCACACCAGAGAGTGAAACCCAAGCTGTAGAACAGATCCTTCAGATGGTAAAAGAGAAAAAACTTGAAAAACGTATGATGTATATCAGTTTCTCCCGTCATGTAGTCGAAGAGTTTGTCCGTCTTGCCCCTAAAGGTACTCCAATCTTATACTTAGGTAACAATATATCTCCTAAAGAATTACACAAAATGGGAGTCTCAGGTGGCGATTACAACTATTGGGTATTCCAAAAAAATACAACCTGGCTGCAGGATTTGAAAGATCTGAAAATGATTTCAAACGCATGGACAGTCAATCGTCCGGATGAGATGCAGTGGTGTATAGATCAGGAAGTAGATTATATTACTACCGACTATCCGTGTATGTTTATGGGACTCTAAACGTTCCAGACATACTTGTTATTATCAGTAATTAAATGTTTGGTTATGAAATTTATTTGGATTATCTGGTTCTGTTTACAAAGCATTTTTATGTGGGCTTGCTCTGCCAATAGTGCAAACAGAGCAGTTCCTGCAGGACCAAACGAAGAGGAAACAGCAGATACATTGAAGTTAAGCCGACAGATGCGGGTGTTAATAAAAGGAGAGAACCTTTATATTGGAGCTCGCCTCGATACTTCTTATGACATCCTCTATTGGTTTAAGAAATGTATGTTCAACAACCTCTACACATTTTACCAAGTAGGAATATATCCTAACAGTGATTTTATGCCACTCTCGGATCCTTCCATAAAACCGTCGCATATACTGAATTTAGCATTTAGCGACAACATTGGTCCTTTTTCCATTTCCGGATATGGATGGTGTGGAGGGAATCATCCATATGTAGACAATATCACTCCAACAGGATACAACATAACCTATCAGATAATACTTGATGGCAACCCCTGTACGGATGAAAGCTCATTTTTGGCTAACAAGGTAGAACTTCTTGTAGAAAACTGTATCCTCAATCCTGCTGTTGTACAGCAAATAGATGGGAAAAACATTCTAGAAAGTCCACTCACGGTAGAAACAGTCCGTTATCAGATAAAAGGAAATAGCATTGGAGTAAAGCTCATGCATGAGTTCAAAAATGAAAAACCTGTCACAGTGCAGACCTACTACGGTATGCAGTCTATGTATATGGATGAGGTCTATACAATGACAATAGGAGGTGCTTACAGCAATTGGACACAGCAGAACGGGGTAAGTACGTTCAATAAGGGCGCCTATCCTGACATGTGCTGCTTTCTGGAAAAAAATCATGTGGCTTCTCAGGCTTCCTACTTATTCAATACAGGATTGGGGATGCATAATGATATTTCCGATGAAGATATCATATTCATTGGCAACTCAAATGGAAAAAGCTATCATAAACTGATTTCAAATCAAGAGTTTGTCAAAGGAGATAAAATTGAATGGGAAGGTGTATACGTATGGTTCAGAACACCTGTTTTCGAAAACGAGCAGTTCTTATGCTTCGAAGGAAATATAGAAGGAAACAGAGCATTGTTCATCCAAACTAAAAAAGGAGTCGATACAGTTTTGCCATTACCTGAATATACAAATGGAAGGTTCCGGATATTAGAATCACGCGGAGATATTAAAATTGAAGGAAATACATTTTACGAAGGCAAGCTTAAGGTAAAAAGCAACGGTTCTACCGGGTGTGTATTACTTCTTCAATAAAATAAAACCAGAACAATGCTATTTACAACTCTAAACAGTACTCCAATGAAACAAAAAATATTATGGACAATCTTTATGTGGTGGGCCTGGCATTCGGTATATGGCCAAGTGAAATATTACGATGCGGCAGCCTTTCCACTTTACGGAAAATGCAAACTGGAAGGTTCCGCATTGTATAACCGTTTCCCAGACTCTTTGCAATCGATTTCACGGCCAGAGCTTTGGACATTAAGCACGAACTCTGCAGGAATGGCAATACGTTTTCGCAGTAACTCCTCTACAATATCCGCCCGTTGGGTATTGAAATACAACAATCACATGAACCACATGACCGATACGGGGGTAAAAGGACTCGATTTGTATGGCTTGGAAAACGGTGAATGGGTGTATATGAACGTAGGACGCCCTTTAGGCAAGAGCAATGAAGCTACAATTATAAGCAATATGCAGCCTGTATGGCGTGAGTACATGTTATATCTTCCATTGTACGATGGGGTGGATTCATTATTCATCGGTATCGACAAAGAAGCAGAAATCACTCAACCTCAGACAGAGCTCCCCCGACGTTCTAAGCCGCTTGTCATGTATGGAACCAGTATTCTGCAAGGGGGATGTGCTACTCGCCCCGGTATGGCACATACCAACATATTGGGTCGTATGCTGGGAGTAGAAGTTATCAATTTAGGATTCAGCGGAAATGCATTTCTTGATTTGGAAGTAGCCGACCTGATGGCAAAAGTAGATGCTTCTGTTTTTGTAATAGACTGTCTGCCTAACTCTTCCGTAGAAATGATGGAAGAACGTTTATATGAATTTTACCGTCGCATACGTAATGCCTGGCCGGATACTCCAATCCTATTTATTGAAGATCCTGTTTTTACTACGGCCGCATTCGATTTACGTATAAGAGAAGAAGTCACTGCCAAAAACAAGACTCTACATCAGATTTTCGATAAAATAAAAAAGCAGGACCGTCATGTTGAATGCATCGGGCTGTCCAATTTCTTAGCCCAGCATAAAGATGCTACTGTCGATGGTATTCATTTTACAGATGTCGGGTTTATTGAATATGCCCAACTCCTATACCGCCATCTAAAAAAACATGTAAAGTAACTCCTTGAGTTTTATCTGACACAATTTATAGTATCGAATAAATTAAAAGCAGGATTTAGTATACTCTATAGTAACTAAACCCTGCTTTCTAACTTTCTTAAAAACATTCATGGAAATCGGAATCGGATATATTTTTCTTTTATATCCTCTCCTACAATTCTCCTGAACATTTAGCTATACAGAAAAGTTTCTGTATAGCCTATGTCCAGAATCGATCAGTATTAATATAAAAGCAAAGTAATTTCTCTTTAGAACTGTCCGCCTCCGAGCGCCCGGTAAAGTTGCGCATGAAGCTGACAATAACCAACTGTAAGATCAATACGCTCAAGCTCGCACTCCAAATAGCGTTCATCAGCCGACAACACATCCAAATATCCTACAAAACCAGTTTTGAACAGTTCATTAGCATATTCTATCGAACGATGATGAATGCGGCTTTCCTCTATCTTCAATTGCTTGCGCTTTTCCATTTGCACGGAAGCACTCAGCAGATTGGTTATTTCCTGATAAGATTTCAGCACCGTATGATGATATTCCAACAAGGCAATACGCTGATTGGCTTTCGACTTATTCCATAATGCACGTATTTCATGACGTTTGAAAACAGGAGCTGTAATACCTGCTGCCAGATTATACACCAAAGAAGCCGGAGACACGAACCATTTTTCCAAGTCGAATGCGCTGAATCCTCCGCTTCCTCCCAAATTCAAAGAAGGGAAAAATGCTTTACGGGCTGCTCTTACATCCGATTTCGAAGCAAGCAACTCCAGTTCAGCAGCCTTTACATCCGGACGGTGCAGCAACAGTCTTACCGGAATTCCTTTAGCAGACGGGTATTGATAACCAGTCAACTTATCGAATGAAGTACGCTTGATACTGAAAGGAAGTTTGCCCATAAGCAATGCCAGAGAACGTTCTACTTCTTCTACTTTCTGACGGGTATCAAGCAACATTTCTTCCAGTTTCATTCTACGCGAAAGGAACTGATTTACCGAAAGACGAGACACTTCCCCTTCCTTCATCAATTCATTAGTCAACTTATACGAGTCGCGATTCTTCTGTATTTCTTCTTCCAAAATCAGACATTTCTTATCAAGCCCCACCAAATAATAATATTGTGAAGCCACTTCAGATACGAGTATTGTCTGTGCCAGCTGTTTGGCTTCTATCGACTTCATCCAACGCATGGCTGCAGCACGCTTCTTGTCGGTCAGTTTTCCCCATACATCGATTTCCCATTGGAAGCCCAAGCCCAAGCTGAAGTTGTGATAAGGATCCGGAATATGCTTATCTTTTGCCAAATCAGGAGTATTAGTCGTCGCATTTCCTACCCCGTCCATCGTATATTCACCAAAACGCTCTACTCCTCCCTGTACTCCCAAAGACAATTCAGGCAATAAAGCCCCTCTGCGAATACGCAATTGCTCACGAGCTACAGATACATGCTCTAAAGTCTGTAAAAACGTATAGTTTCGCGCCAAAGCAGTGTCTATGTATGCCACCAATAATGTATCAGGGAAAAACTCCTTCCACGATACAGCGTCCAAAGACAGAGTATCTGCATGTTCTCCGGCAATAACTTCCGGAAGGTCTACCTGCTCTTCCAATGTAAGGGAAGGCGCCTTACACCCTCCCCACATCAAAGCTACAACGGCAAATAAAATATATTTATACATCCTGTATTTCTTCATCTTCGTAACGTTTTTTATCGCCTCCCATACGGACAGACAATGTTTCAAATAAAATATATAATCCGGGAACCAGGAAGATTCCGACAAAAGTTCCGACAAACATACCTCCCGCTGCTGCTGTACCAATAGAACGGTTACCCAAAGCACCGGCACCGGTAGCTGCCAACAACGGAATCAATCCGCAAATAAATGCAAAAGAAGTCATCAGGATAGGACGTAAACGGCTTACCGCCCCTTTGATTGCAGCATCCAGTACACTCATTCCCGACTGACGGTACTGGTTGGCCATCTCGATAATCAGAATCGCATTCTTTCCCAACAGACCGATAAGCATAACCAGTGCAACCTGTGCATAAATGTTATTTTCCAATCCTGCTACCTGCAAGAAGAAATAAGATCCGAAGATACCCGCCGGCAATGACAAAATAACAGGGAAAGGCAACAGAAGACTTTCGTACTGGGCTGCAAGCAACAAATACACAAACAGCAAACAGATACCGAAAATCAGTACAGTCTGGCCACCAGAATCTTTTTCTTCACGAGTAACTCCCGACCATTCTACATCATAACCGCGCGGAAGAACTTCCTTACTGATTTCTTCTACAGCTTTAATAACCTCACCCGAGCTCACGCCCCCTTCTCCTTCACCAGTAATCAAAGCAGAGGTAAACATATTGTAACGGGTAATCTGGCTTGGACCAAACACACGGTCCATTGTCATAAAGTTAGAATAAGGAACTACATTTCCATCGTTATTCTTTGCATACAGACGATACAAGTCTTCCGGGTTCATACGATACTCCGGAGATGCCTGAATCATTACTTTATACATTTGTCCGAAACGGATAAAGTTCGAAGAGTAAAAACTTCCGATATAAGCCTGAAGAGTTTCCATCGCTTTATCCAAATCCACTCCCAGTTTGGCAGCTTTAGCCAAGTCTACTTTCAGCAAATACTGAGGGAAGTTAGGATTAAATCCAGATGTAACCCCCTGCAAGCGTGGGTCTGCATTCAATTTTTCTACCAAAGTATTGGCTACTTCAGCAAAAGCATGAAAATCGCCAGCTGTCTTATCCTGCAAACGAAGCTCAAATCCACTGGCATTACCAAATCCCGGAACAGAAGGTGGAAGGAAGAACTGAATATCTGCATCCTTAATATGCGATGTACGCTCTTTGTAAATCTGCATCAGTTCGTCTACCGTATGCTCACGTTCACTCCATGGTTTCAAGTTAATCATACCCATACCATAGCTGGCTCCTTCTGTCTCTGTCATCAAACTATATCCAGCCAATGTAGAGATGCTTTCAATTTCATCGAAAGGAAGCAAAGCAGCCTGAATCTGATTCAATACTTTTTCACTACGTTCTACGGTAGCTCCCGGAGGTGCATCAACGTTTACATAAATCATACCCTGATCTTCATTAGGGATAAATCCGGAAGGCAACACCAAATTGATACCATACGTTGCCAGCAGGAAGAAAAGCAACGTAGCATAAGTAAAGACTTTACGCCCCAGATATTTATGAAGTCCTAACTGATAACGGCGTTCAAAACGGTCGTAACGGCGATTAAAACCAATAAAGAATTTACGTAACCAAGTAGCTTTCTTGCGTCCATGACCTGCCGGCTTGAGCAACAGAGCACACAGAGCAGGCGACAAGGTAAGCGCATTGACACCCGAAATAACAATAGCCACAGCCAGGGTAAGCGAGAACTGACGATAGAAGATACCTACTGTTCCCTCCATGAAACCTACCGGTACAAACACTGCCGACATAACCAGTGTAATGGCAATAATCGCTCCACCGATTTCCTTGATAGCTGCAACCGATGCCTGATAAGGAGAAAGTTTCTCTTCGTGCATCTTCACGTGTACAGCTTCTACCACCACTATGGCATTATCGACCACAATACCGATAGCCAACACCAGTGCAAACAAGGTCAGCATATTAATAGAGAAGCCCAACATCTGCATGAAGAAGAATGTTCCGATAAGCGATACCGGCACAGCAATGGCAGGAATCAATGTAGAACGTAAATCCTGCAAGAAGATATATACTACCACAAATACCAGCAAAAAGGCCTCAATAAGTGTCTTCATCACCGACCAGATGGAAGCATCGAGGAAACGGGATACGTCGTAAGCAATATTATAGTCCATACCCGGCGCAAAACTGCTCTCTTTAATCTCCTCCATCCGAAGCTTGATGTTCTCGATAACCTCACGTGCATTCGACCCCGGACGCTGCTTAATCATAATAGAAGCAGAAGGACGTCCGTCTGTCATCGACACCATGTTATAGTCTTCCGAATCGAATTCAATGGTAGCCACATCCTTCAGGCGCAACAAAGACCCGTCGGGCAATGCCTTCAGCACAATCTCTCCGTACTCTTCCGGAGTGCTGAATTTTCCTGTATACTGCAATACATACTGCAACTGCTGGGGAAGTTTATCCGAACTGATACCCGTCTTTCCCGGAGCAGCTTCTATATTCTGGCGGCGGATAGCCTCTGTTACATCCTGAGGAACCATATTGTATGCAGCCATACGGCTAGGGTTCAGCCACACACGCATCGCATAGTCACGGCTACCCATGATTTCTACCAATCCTACCCCATCAATTCGCTTCAACTCACGAAGCACATTGATATCGGCAAAGTTGTACACAAATTTTTCCGTATGCGTAGTATCTGTACTATACACATTCAGATACATCAACATACTGTTTACTTCTTTTTCCGTTACCACACCGGCACGAATTACTTCTTCGGGAAGCTCATCGAGTACAGTGGTCACACGGTTCTGCACGTTTACAGCTGCCACATCCGGGTCTGTTCCAACTTTAAAGTATATAGTAGTCAGAGACATACCATCGTTGGTACAAACTGTAGTCATATAAGTCATTCCCGGTACCCCGTTGATGGCACGCTCCAGAGGGGTAGCTACAGTCTTGGCCATTACGTCTGCACTGGCTCCGGTATAGCGGGTAGTAACCGTTACCGAAGGAGGCACAATATCCGGGAATTGGGTAATAGGCAGTGAAACCAAGGCCAATGCCCCCAGACAAACAATAATGACCGATATAACCGCCGAAAGAATAGGACGGCGTATAAATAGTTTAAACATAAGCCATTATCTTTGTAAAGAGTTCAACTTCAATTCTTGTCTCACATCTTCAAACGGTATAGTATCTGCCTTTATCTGCATACCGTCTTTCACCATCTGCACCCCTTCGTATACAATTGCTGTATTGGGTTTCAGGTCTTGTGTGACATAAAAGTTATGATAACGTTCTATCGGATTGAAACTGCGTACCTGTACTTTTCCTTCCTCATCCAAGAGATAAACATAAGTAAAATCCTGAATTTCGAAAGTCGATTTCTGAGGTACCATGCACACGTCTTTCATGTGTGTCATCAGTCGAACCTTTCCTGTTACTCCATGTTTCAACAATCCGTCCGGATTTGGGAAACGTACACGAAAGGCAATAGATCCTGTTCCTCTTTCAAAATCTCCTTCTACAGTTTCCAGCTTACCTTTATAATGATATATAGAACCATCGGGCAAAACCAGTTCTACATTGTCCAACTGCTGCAGATTTTCGCCATTCAACTGAGCACGCTTCAAACGGAGGTATTCACTTTCATTAACCTTATAATAAGCAAAAATTTCAGAAATATCACTCACTGTAGTCAACAAACTCTCCGGATTTACCAAACTACCTACCTTATAAGGAATACGGTCTATATATCCTGTAAATGGAGCAGTAATTGTAGTATACGAATATTCCATCTGTGCCCGCTGCATTTCAGCACGTGCCTGTTCTACCTTCATACGGGCTACTTCACGTTCACGTTTTACCTGATCCAGGCGGATAGGAGAAATAATTTGCTTGTCTACCAGCCTTTGTATACGCTCTTTTTCGTAATTCGCCATTTCCAGCTCAGCCTGCATTTGCTTGTAGTTTGCTTCTGCAGCTTTCAATACTTCCTGATAATTTTCAGAATTCAAGCGGAACATAGGCTGTCCTTTTTTTACCAGCTGACCTTCGTCTACCAATACCTGCTGAACAAAACCTTCTACTTTAGCCTTAATTTCCACAAACTGAATAGCCTGAATATCGGCTACATAAGAACGAGGCAAATCAATTGATGTAGGCTGAAGCACCGTTACAGGAATCACTTCTTTACCTTTTACCTGCTTATTGCCTGAAGACTGACATGAAGACAACAATCCCATCGCACATGAAAGGAGAGCAATCTTCTGAATACAATTTTTCATAAGATTACAATAATAGAATTGATTACTATGTGTTATTTAAATTAAGATACAGTCTTTTACTGTACAAAGACGCCAATATACATAAACGACATGAAGCGAAAAGTGATTTCCGTTCCTCCAATTGGCTATATTTCCCTACTCAAAGGGAGATATATAACAAAAAGAATTTGCTAAATAAGAAGTGTACAAAATGTAAGATGAGGGCGCACTTTCTGTAAAGACGCCAAAGAAAAAGAAACCTTAACCGAATTCCGGATTCTTACAATGGGGATAAAACTGAAAAGCAACAATATAGGAAGATATACAAAATCCATGTTCCAACAGCTCAAACGGGTAGAAGTATTGGAATAAGACAGATCTCCCCAAGCCGGTATTCCGGCCTCAGCTTCCTGAGACAAATTTTCTTCCGCAAAAGAAAGCGCCAGTTCTGTAGTTTCTCCATGATAAGCATTGATTGCCTCATACATATATGCATCCAAATGTATGAGCATCAGCATGATCATACACAACACACGCAAGATTCTATTTTTTCTTATTGTATGAAACAACATAATATGGATTTTATGGAATGCAAAGATATACGAGCACGCTTAAATATAAAAATTATAAAAAATGTTTTCCTAAAAATTAACAACTCGATACAACTCTACACAGATTCAATCATTTTTTCAAAATAAAACGGGAGAAATAGAACGTGTTTTATCCGTTTCACTTCTCCCGTTTATCCTTTTTATACCAGTTTGGCATTACTCCTTTCTTTTCTTTTTATCCATCTGTCCGAAAGCTTCTTTCTGTTCTTCTGTCAGCAAAGCTTTAACAGCCTCATCCAGTTCCTGTTTTTCCACTTTACGCTGTTCGCGTGAGATTTTCTGATTAAAAAACTCCTCGTACAGCGTTTTTATTTTCTGCTCCTGTTCATCAGACAAATTCAGTTTCTCATCCAGATTCTTCATGATCTGTTCTACACGCTGTGCAGGATCCATCTGCTGTCTGTTGCGTCGTTGTGCATCGGTTGTACCGATAGTCGCAAAAACAATACAAGCCAATAATACAATCTTTTTCATTTCTGTCTGTTTTTAGTTATACAATAGATTCTTATCTGATGGTATACGTAAAGCTCAGCATCAAATAAGGTTTCAATACATTATAATTGATATAGTCATAATAATTGCTTCCTATCTGGTGTAAAAAAGCCTGGTTCTGATTGAGCAGGTCGCATGCTTCCAGTCTGATTTCCGCCTGGTTATGCTTCAGGAATTTCTTACCGATTGATGCATTCCACAGGAAATAGTCCGAATCTCCCTCGTCCAGCCCTGCATAATTAATATAGTTGAACGTGGTTTGAAAAGTAAACCCCTTCCAAAAGGTCCAACCGAGTTTTGCCGCAGCAAGATGGTTGATATAATCACCGTTGGATGTTCCCGCAACCGAATTGAATATCTTGTTTATCGTAGCCGAATAAGACACGGTAAAATCCAGATTATGGCTGATGTTACTTCCTATTATTATTTTTGGTATGACATTCAGTTCCCGGGTTGCACTTTTCATCCCGTCGAATATGGTCGGTACATTAGCATAATTGGCTGCTATGCTTAAGTTCAGATTACTCCTGATAATGTCCAACGGAAAACCATAGGTAAGCATCGACTGGAAGCTGTAATAACCATCCAAGTTGACCGGTTTCGTATACTGTGCTCCTTTTTCCATTTCCACTCCAGAAGGCAAGACCATATCTTCTTTAGCCACAAAAGAACTGTCGGCTACATAGTTTTGCTGGAAAGTAGCCCCCGCCATTGCAATGAAAGTATGACCGGAGGAAGTGGTCCTTATGTAACGTAAGTTCAGTGAATGATTAATCTGCTGGTCCAGCTCCGGATTACCCGAAGTCAGAAACAACGGATTGGTATTATCTACCACCTCCTGCAAGTCGGTTACCGACGGAGAAGCCGAACGACTTCTATACCTTAAGATAAAGGAATTACTCCGATCCAAAGCATAGCGTACAGTGGCAGAAGGCAAAACAGAGAAATACTTTTTATTCAAATCTTCATACACCGGATAGTACTGATTTCCCATCAGAGATGAATACTGAAAATCGGCTCCCAGCATCACATTCAACTGCTTCTGGTGGAAACGCAAACCGACTCCTCCCGAATGAGTCAGATAATCGGATTCATATACATTGGAAAGATCCTCATCAAGTTGTTCATACAAATCACCTACCGCTGCCCGTTCGTATACCTTACGGTCTGCATCTACATTCGAGTAAGAGACTCTATAATTGGTCTGCAACTGCCAGGCGTCGGCCAGTTTTTCGGTAAACATCAAACTCCCATTCCACATATATTGTTTGTCTGCGGTTGCCTTATATTGTCCGTAGCTCTCCTCTATGGTCTGTTCTCCATACTTACGGTTCACATAATCGGAATAAGCATCTCCCACTTTATCAGACATCGTTCCATTGAAAGTGACAGAAAGAGTACGTCCGGGTACAGGAAAACGATGACGGTAAATCATGCTTCCTCCTACGCTGTACGCATCGATATCACTGTAACTGTTGTTTTCTACTTCACTTTCCACTGCTCCATCTGCAAGATTGCTTCCCAACCACATTCCTGTCATGTCATTGTTCTGAAAACTGATGACCGGTCTTATCTGAAGAGAATTATTCTTATCTATCTGATAATCCAGTTTCATATTGAAGCGATGATTCCAGTTTTCCATCCGTGAACTGTTTGTTTCATTATAGCTCATACCAGGCAATACTGAATCGAAGAAGTAACGGTCGGTTATTTTTTCGGAATTATTAACCGACTGGTTGAAAAAGTAACTTCCTGTCACTTTAACTTTTTCTCCCCACTGGTCTACATAGTTCAGACCAAGTCCGTTGCTGGCTGTAACACCTCCCAGGCTTCCTACCATAAAATTATTTGCAGAATTCCCCGGTCCTCCTCCAGCTTTTCCACCTTTTCTGCGTCCTCCCCTGCCTTTTCCGGCAGACGAAGCCATCACTCCAGCCAAGTCTTCCTGAGAAAAGTTCTGCTGGTTTACGTTGTTACTCATACCTAATACAGATACACGTCTGTCGCCATCAAAGAAATTAACGTTTCCTCCCACACGATAACGGTCTTCTGTACCATAGCCTCCGTACACTTCTCCGAAAGTCCCTTCTTTGAATCCCGACTTTGTTACAATATTGATGGTCTTTATCTCCTCTCCGTCATCAAAACCTGTAAACTCAGCCTGTTCACTCTTTTTGTCGAAGACTTCAATACTTGCAATAATATCAGCCGGCAAATTCTTGAGTGCCAGATTAATATCTCCATCAAAAAATTCCTTGCCGTCTACCAGTACTTTTTTCACATCTTCTCCCTGTGCCTGTACCGTTCCTCCTTCTACCACTACCCCGGGCATTTTGGCCAGCAACTCTTCGGCTGTACTCCCCTGCAACACTTTAAAGGCCTCCGCATTGTAAACCAGACTATCACCTTTCTGCTCTGCCCGTGTAGCCCGTCCGTTCACAGATACCTGCCCCAGCAGCTGTATATCTTCTTCCATGCTTATATTCACCACCGCACCTGCAGAAGAAATACTGACTTTGTTTTTATAAGATTTATAGCCTACATACGAAATCTGCAAAACATACTCTCCCGGCAGCAGTTTCTTAAACTGATACCATCCTGCCAAATCGGTAGTAGTATAAACAGTTTTCCCTCCTTCAGGAGTCAAACTTACCGTAGCAGAGAGTAAAGGCTCTCCGCTTTTCTTATCCGTCACTGTACCCGATAGATGCTGCGCCCAAACGATTGCCGGCAAAATGATGCAGACAATCACCCCAATCATTCTTTTCATATTCTATCCTATTGTTTCACCACAAAAATAAGCGACAGAGAAATGCAAAATCCAAGGGAACCTGAAAGTAGGGGTAAACAGCATGAATGTAATGGTAAACAGCATAAGGCTTATTTCCATAACACAGCGGAAAAGCGTATTTTTGTAAAAACAAGATATCTATGTGGCAAACAAAGAAACTTCCCTTTTTTATAGACCTTATTTTTTGCCTGGTACTGCTACCGGCTCTGATTGCTTTGCTGCCTATCGAGCGATGGCTGGAAAAAGATTCTATTTTTGTATACCTGCTGGTAGGATGGCTGTACATTGTATATATTCTGAACCGGTATGTGGTTATGCCTTTTGTGCTGGTGGGACAGAAACGTTTCTGGATTGCAGTAATCCTTATCTTACTCACAATAGCAGGAACTTATCTCATCACACGCTACCAGATGGAAATACCTGTACACAGAATGCGGCGTCCAAGACTGGCCACGCATATTCCCAAAATCCGATTGCAGCAGCAGGCGGTATGGTTTCTCTACATTGTGGTCATGGCTTTCAGTATTGCCGTGGGACTGCTTACCGAACTGTATCATCAGATAACCAGAAGGCAGGTGGTAGAATTTGAAAAGAAAAAAGCCGAACTGGCTTTGTATAAAGCACAGATTAACCCTCATTTTCTGTTCAACAGTCTCAATACACTGTATGCAATGGTGGTAACCCGCTCACCACAGGCCGAAGATGCTTTTACACAGTTTATCGGGCTCATGAAATACATGTATACCCACAATACACAGGAAAAAATTCCGCTCTGCACTGAAATAGAATACATCCATCAGTACATCGAACTGCAGAAATACCGGATACCGGAGAACTTCAAAATCCACTATTCGTATCAGCACGACGAAACGGAACAATTGGACATTGCACCGATGATTCTGATTACCTTTATAGAGAATGTATTCAAACATGGAATTTCCTCGCACAAAGCCGGAGAAGCTTATATCACAATTCAGGCAGAAAACGGAGAATTACTTTTGTCTACAACCAATCCGCTGTTAAACCATACGCGCAACAACCTGTCTAAGGGAATAGGGATAGAGAACTGCAAAAAAAGACTGGAACTTCTCTATCCGCACAAATACAGTTTGTTTACAGAAGAAAAAGACGGGTTATTTACGCTAACTCTCAGTATCAGTTTAAAGACATGAAGATAAAGTGTGTGGCAATAGACGATGAGCCAATGGCACTGGAAATCATTACCAGCTTTTGCCAACGGTATGGAGATATGGAGGTGAAGACTTTTACCAATCCGCTGACCGGTATGGAGCAAGTAAAAAAAATAAAGCCTCATCTGCTCTTCCTCGATGTGGAAATGGGCGATCTGAATGGGATAAAACTGGCACACGAATTGCCGACTGGCACCTTTCTGATTCTGACTACAGCATATGCCCAGTATGCACTCGACGGTTTCGAACTGAATGCCATCGATTTTCTTCACAAACCCTTTTCATACACGCGTTTCGAAAAGGCCGTCGACAAGGTAATAGAACGGTATTCGCTGCAAAGCCTTTCCAATAATCCGGTCTTTACAGACGAAAGCATCACACTAAAGGTTGAGTATAAAAATACACATATCAAACTGAAGGATATACTGTATATCGAATCGATGGACAACTATGTACGTATTTATCTGCATGACCAGCCGCCACTGATGTCGCAAATCAGCATGAAAAGCACACAGGAACTGCTTCCTCCGGAGAAATTCATACGTATACACAAATCATTCATCGTACCGGTACACCGGATAGCCAGTTTTACGCAAAAAGAGGTGCTTTTGTACAACGGTACCCGCATTCCGGTAGGAAGAAGTTATAGCAAGGAGTTAAAAACGATAGAACAAATGCCCCAGACAGAATAAGAAGGCTCTCCTTCCCTACTCGAGCTATTATTTGCACTGCTTGATTTTTTCCATCAGTTCGATGCGGGGAATACCCAGTTCGATGGCTTTCTCGTACGCAGCCAATGCTTCTTTCTTCTTTTCCTGCCCCAATTTCACATCACCAATCATCAGAAAGACTTCAGCATCCTGACTGTCCAGACGGGCAGCTTCCTCCAAATCAAGCAAGGCAGCATCCGGATGTTGCTGCTCTGTTTCCAGATTGGCGCGCATTTTAAGAAGAGATACATCTGTAGGATATTCCTCTACCAACAGGTTCAGTGCATCACGGGCTGCCGTATACTTTCCTTCTTTCTGGTCGAGCATAGCGAGACCGATACGGGCCGTTTTATTCTTCAGGTTTTTAGCAAGAATGACATTATAGTCTATACGGGCTTCTTTGTATTCGCGACGCTGCATATAAATATATGCACGGAACAGGCGGGCTTCTTCATCTTCGGGCAATAAATCGATTACATTACAATAGTCTACATAAGCTTTGTCTATCAGATTTTTGTCCAGATAAAGGGCTGCACGGTTTAGCAGAATAGCTGTAGCATAAGGTGTAATGTTCAGAGCCAGAGTGTACGATTCGATGGCCTCATCGGTCTTTCCCAGCCGTTTCTGCACAGTTCCCAAATTGGAGAAAAGCAATGCGTTGCGGGCACTGGACGGGTCCATTTTCAAAGCCTCGCGAAACAGGGCTTCTGCCTCGGGAAGACTATCTTTCAAGGCACAGTTCATGGCGCGGTCTACCACTTCTTTATACGATTTCTGCGCAAAAAGTGAAGTCAGGGAACATATACATAAGCAAAACAATACAATTCTTTTCATTTTCCGGAATTTTTCTTTCTGTTAATTGTGTACCAAAGGTAAGGGAATATTTGCAGAAGTCTTTCTGTGTTAAATACTTTTTGTAAGTTTAAAGTTAAGTTTATGAGTCAGCCTGTTTGTAAGTTGGCGTGAAGTTCGTAAGTTTGTGACTGTTTCTTGCTTCATATACGGCAGAAACATCGGAAAAAAGTAAAACCCAAACCTATACAACCGTATGAAAATAGAAAAAGCCATCTTTGCCTGCGGGTGCTTCTGGGGCGCACAATATCAGTTCGAGCATGCCAAAGGAGTCGTCCGCTCTACTGTTGGATATATCGGAGGTCATAAAGACGAACCGACTTATCAGGAAGTAAAAGCACATCTTACCGGACATGCCGAAGCTACTCTGGTGGAGTTTGATGCGGAACAGACCTCTTTCAGCGAACTGTGCAAACTGTTCTTCGAAATACACGACCCGGCACAAACCGACGGACAGGGTCCCGACATCGGCGACCAGTACCGGAGTGAAATATTCTACCTCGACGAAAAGCAGAAGAAAGAAGCAGAAGAGGTGATCCAAATTTTGCGCGACAAAGGGTATGAAGTGAATACCCGTCTGACTCCTGCCACCACATTCTGGGAGGGAGAAGAATATCACCAGCATTATTACGACAAGACAGGCGGAGAACCTTATTGCCACATCCGGATAAAGAAATTCTGATTCGGGGAAAACGGTTTTTCCTGTCCGACAAAGACAAGTATTGATTTCAGACATTTGCTAAAACCGACGACGTTGTATTTACAATCGACGACGCCGGATATAAAATCAGCGCCGCTGTTTATACAAACAACGGCGCTGACTGATTAATAATATATGTTATGTCTGTGTATGTGTATATAATCAGGCTTTACGGATATAATTTACAATCCATTCACCCACTTCTTTTGTACCATATTTGGCACCGCCTTCCACCTGAATTTCAGGAGTGCGAACGCAAGCATCCAGCGAAGCATCTACAGCCTTACGAATCAGTGCACCTTCTTCCTTGCAGTCGAAATACTCGAACAGCATAGCTACCGACAGAATCTGAGCCAGCGGATTGGCAATGTTCAATCCCTTAGCCTGAGGCCATGAACCGTGAATCGGTTCGAATACCGGTGTACTTTCGCCTGTAGAAGCCGAAGGAAGCAAGCCCATAGAACCACTGATGCAAGAACCTTCATCGGTCAGGATGTCGCCGAAAGTATTTTCAGTTACCATGACGTCGAAGAAAGTAGGCTCCTGAATCATACGCATGGCAGCATTGTCTACAAACATATAGTCGGTAGTCACTTCCGGATACTGCGGTGCCATTTCCTGGGCAATCTGACGCCACAGACGGGAAGATGCCAGTACGTTGGCCTTATCGACTACGGTGAGGTGTTTGCGGCGTTTCATGGCATATTCGAATCCGACTTTCAGAATGCGTTCAATTTCCGGACGGGTATACATATTAGTATCGTAAGCCTTTTCGTTGTCCTGGTATTTTTCACCGAAATACATTCCTCCTGTCAATTCACGGATGCAAAGGAAATCGGCTCCTTCTACCAGTTCGGCACGCAAAGGTGATTTATGCAACAGACACTTGAAGGTCTGTACCGGACGGATGTTTGCAAACAAGCCCAATTTTTTACGCATGGCCAGCAGTCCCTGTTCCGGACGCACTTTTGCGGTAGGATCGTTGTCGAATTTCGGGTCGCCTACTGCAGAAAACAACACGGCATCGGCACGCTTACATACTTCGTAAGTAGCTTCCGGAAACGGATCGCCTACTTTATCTATGGCATCGGCACCACACAATGCATATTCATAACTTACTTTATGTCCAAATTTCTCACATACAGCTGTCATGACATCCACACCCTGCACGGAGATTTCCGGTCCGATGCCATCGCCAGCCAATACGGCTATTTTAAATTCCATATATTTTAAGTTTTAAAGTTTGTAAGTTTTTTTAGTCAAGTATCAGGTTACGGGCAGACAAGGTTCTCGATATCTTATCTTTTGTTCCCTTGCCAGCTGAAACCTTGTCAACTTTCTTCTATTATATTCAACATTTTAATAGTAGCTTTGATAGCTGCCTCTGTCTGGTCGGCATCCAGTCCGCGTGTACGGAACTCACGCCCTTCGTAACTCCAGGTGATGACCGTATGTACGAATGCATCGGTACGTCCTCCGGGAGGAATAGAAACTGCATAGTTCACCAGCATGGGGAAGGTACGCTTCAATACGCCTTTATAGATTTTGCGCAATGCACGCACAAAGGCATCGTATTGTCCGTCGCCAGAAGAACTTTCCTGATAGGTTTTGCCATCTATTTCGATATTCAAGGTAGCCATCGGTTTCAGTCCCTGCGCCAAGGTAACAAAGTAACTCAACAGGCGTACTTTATTGTTGGCTCCATCGTGCTTCAGCACATCGGAAATAATATACGGCAAATCTTCCTGAGTAACCAGTTCTTTGCGGTCGCCCAACTGGATAATGCGTTCTGTTACCTTACGCATAGCTTCTTCGTCCAGTTCCAGCCCGAGACTTTCAAGGTTCTTGCGGATATTGGCTTTTCCGGAAGTTTTTCCCAACGCATATTCACGTACACGTCCGAAGCGCTCAGGAAGCAGGTCGTTGCAATACAGATTGTTCTTGTTGTCTCCATCGGCATGTACCCCGGCCACCTGCGTAAACACGCTGTCTCCCACAATCGGTTTATTGGCTGGAATGGTCACTCCCGAGTATGACTCTACCACCCGGCTTACATCATTCAGACGGCTTTCGTCGATGTGTGTAATTGCCTGAAAATGGTCTTTCAGGATGGCCTGTACACTGGCAAGAGGAGCATTTCCGGCACGCTCTCCCAGCCCGTTGATGGTAGTATGAAGACCTTTCACTCCACTCAGCACAGCGGCCAGTACATTGCTCACAGCCAAATCATAGTCGTTGTGTGCGTGGAAATCGAAATGCAAATCCGGATAGCGTTTTTTCATTTTACGCATGAATTCGATGACTTGTAGCGGATTCAGTATACCCAGTGTATCGGGCAGCATGAAGCGCTTGATACCCGTATCCTTCAATCCGTCTATCAGTCCGAATACATAATCCGGCGAGTCTTTTATCCCGTTGCTCCAGTCTTCCAGATACACATTGACCGACATATCACACTGCTGTGCATAACGTACTACTTCACGTATGTCGGCTACATGTTCGGCCAGTGTTTTCTTCAACTGATAAGTACAATGTTTTTCCGAGCCTTTTGTCAGCAGATTGATGACACGGCATCCTGCCTTATGAATCCAGTCGACAGATACTTTTCCGTCGACAAACCCAAGCACTTCTACACGGGACAGCATATTACGAGCAGAGGCCCAGTCACAAATCATCTTCACCGCATTGAACTCTCCTTCCGACACACGGGCCGAAGCCACTTCTACGCGGTCAACTTTCAAATCCTCCAGCAACAAGCGGGCTATCATTAATTTTTCACGGGCTACAAACGATACGCCACTGGTCTGTTCTCCATCGCGCAGCGTTGTATCCATGATTTCTATTATTGGTCTTTCCATACAGACATCTACTCGTTTTTATTTGTTCTTATTACTTTTAGCGATTTGCTTCGAAAGCTTCTATCTTCTCTTTGTTTTCCACCAGGAAGTCGATATCGTCCAGTCCGTTCATCAGACAATGCTTTTTGTAAGCATTGATTTCGAAGACTTCCGATTTACCGGTAGCCTTGTTGGTAATGGTCTGTGCCGGAAGGTTGACTTCCACTTCTGTTTTCGGATTGGCATAAATGGAGTCGAACAGTTCTTTCAGGAAAGCTTCGCTCACCACAACAGGAAGTACAAAGTTGTTCAACTCATTGTTTTTGTGAATGTCGGCAAAAAAGCTGGAAACTACGACTCTGAATCCGTATCCGGCAATTGCCCATGCAGCATGTTCACGGCTTGAACCGGAACCGAAGTTCTTTCCGGCAACCAGAATTTGTCCGCTATAAGTAGGGTCGTTCAGCACGAAGTCTTTGTTGAGTGTACCATCCGGATGATAACGCCAGTCGCGGAACAGGTTGTCACCAAAGAATTTCTCTTCTCTTGTGGTTGCTTTCAGGAAACGTGCAGGAATAATCTGGTCTGTATCTACATTCTCTAAAGGAAGAGGGATACAAGTGCTTGTAAGTATATCGAATTTCTGTTTCATAGTGGTTCTGTATTACATTAATGTTCGCGGATCGGTAATTACTCCAGTGACAGCTGCGGCAGCGGCAGTCAGCGGACTTGCCAGCAAGGTGCGTGCTCCAGGACCCTGACGACCTTCAAAGTTACGGTTGCTGGTAGATACGGAATATTTTCCTGCCGGAATCTTATCGTCGTTCATAGCCAGACAGGCAGAACATCCCGGCTGACGGATGGCAAAGCCCGCTTCTTCCAGCACTTTGTCCAGTCCTTCCTGACGAATCTGTTCATCGACCATCCAAGAACCTGGTACGAGCCATGCTACCACATTTTCTGCTTTCTTACGTCCTTTTACAATAGAAGCAAAGGCCCGGAAGTCTTCAATACGTCCGTTGGTACATGCACCAAGGAATACATAATCGATTGGCTTGCCTATCAGCGATTCTCCGGCAGAGAAACCCATGTAGTTCATCGACTTTTCGAATGAACCTTTTTCTACGTCGCTCATGCCTTCGGTAGTAGGAATGGAATCGGTAATTGCCATACCCATTCCCGGATTGGTTCCATAGGTAATCATCGGCTGGATATCGGCTGCATCATAGCGTACTTCTTTATCGAATACGGCATCGTCGTCGCTCTTCAGCGTTCTCCAGTAAGCTACAGCCTTTTCCCATTCTTCTCCTTGCGGTGCATATTCACGACCTTTGATGTATTCGAAGGTTACTTCATCGGGGGCAATCATACCACCGCGTGCTCCCATTTCGATACTCAGGTTGCAGAGTGTCAGACGGCCTTCCATTGTAAGGCTGCGGATTGCTTCTCCGGCGTATTCTACAAAATAACCGGTTGCACCGCTGGTTGTCATCTTCGACATCATATACAATGCTACGTCCTTGGCAGTAACGCCTTTGCCCAACTGTCCGTCGATGGTAATACGCATTGTCTTCGGACGAGCCTGCAAGATGCACTGTGAAGCCATGACCATTTCTACTTCGCTGGTACCGATACCAAATGCAACGGCTCCCATTGCTCCGTGGGTAGATGTATGCGAATCGCCGCATACGATGGTCATTCCCGGAAGAGTCAGTCCGCGTTCCGGTCCTACCACATGGATAATACCGTTTTTCTTGTTCATCATACCGAAATGAGTCAGCCCAAAGTCGGCCGCATTTTTTGCCAGAGCATCAACCTGTGCCTTGGATACCGGATCTTCAATAGGTTTATCCTGATCGTGGGTAGGAGTGTTATGGTCGGGCATACAATAGATACGCTCCGGACGGAAACATTTCAATCCACGGGCACGCATGCCGGCAAAGGCTTGCGGACTGGTCACTTCGTGACAATAAAGACGGTCTATATATAATTGTGTGGGACCTTCTTCTACTTTCTGCACCACATGTGCATCCCATATTTTGTCGAATAATGTATTAGCCATATTCTTTACTTCGTTTAGTTATTTCTTAAATTTGTTGATACAGTCAATATAAGCTTCTACCGACGCTGCGATAATATCTGTGTTTGCTCCAAAGCCATAATACATCTGTCCGTCGTATTCTACCTGCATGTGTACTTTACCTACATCATCACTTCCCTTGCTGATGGCCTGGATAGTAAACTCTTTCAATGTCATCTGACGGTTGATAATCTTTTTCACGGCTTTGATAGCGGCATCTACCGGACCGTTTCCTGTGGCTGCTGCTTCAAAATGTTCACCGGAGATATTCAGTCCGAGACTGGCTACAGAACGCACTCCTACTCCACTGGTTACCTGCAGATACTCCAGTTTGATGTGATGGTTGAAGTTGCGGTCTGCTCCGGCCAGTACCATGATATCATCATCGGTAATATCTTTCTTCTTATCGGCCAGTTTCAGGAAGTCTTCGTATACCTTATCCAGTTTTTCCTGGCTCATTTCTACTCCCAATACATGCAAACGATGTTTCAAAGCAGCTCGTCCGCTACGGGCTGTCAGTACAATGGCATTATCGTCTATTCCTACATCTTTCGGATCGATAATTTCGTATGTCTGTACGTTCTTTAAGACTCCATCCTGATGGATACCCGATGAATGGGCAAAAGCATTGCGACCTACGATGGCTTTGTTGGGCTGAACAGGCATGTTCATCAAACTGGATACCATGCGGCTGGTAGGATAGATTTTCTGAGTATTGATATTGGTGTCGATGTTGATATTGTGATGACAGCGAAGAATCATGGCCACTTCTTCAAGTGAGGTGTTTCCGGCACGTTCGCCAATACCGTTGATGGTAACTTCTACCTGACGTGCACCGTTCAGCACTCCACTGATGGTATTTGCCGTAGCCATACCCAAATCGTTATGACAGTGGGTAGAGATAATAGCCTTATCAATACCGTCAACATGCTCCATCAGATACTTGATTTTTGCTCCATATTCCTCAGGAAGACAATAACCGGTTGTATCGGGTATATTGACAACGGTAGCTCCTGCCTTGATGACAGCTTCTACTACACGAGCCAGATATTCGTTGTCTGTACGACCTGCATCTTCTGCATAGAACTCTACATCATCTACATAGCGGCGTGCGTATTTTACAGCAGCCACTGCACGTTCGATGATTTCTTCACGTGTAGAATTGAATTTATATTTGATATGGGAATCTGATGTACCGATACCTGTATGGATACGTTTGTGCTTGGCGTATTGCAAAGCCTCTGCTGCTACATCAATGTCTTTTTGTACGGCACGGGTCAAAGCACAAATGGTAGGCCATGTTACTGCTTTCGAAATTTCAATTACAGAGTTAAAATCTCCCGGACTTGAGACTGGAAAGCCTGCTTCAATGACATCTACTCCCAATGCTTCAAGCTGCTTGGCTACCTGAATCTTTTCAACCGTATTCAACTGACATCCCGGCACCTGCTCACCATCGCGAAGTGTAGTATCAAAAATAAATAATCTGTCACTCATAGTAAGTTCTATTTTTATAGGGTTATTATCAACTAAAAAAGCCTTTCACACCAAGGAAGTGAGAAAGGCTTTCAATTATTCTTTATAGACATTTATACACGCGACTCACTTCCCATCGGGCAACCCAATAGAATAATAATCAAACCGCATAGCAAAATCTGTATAAACATCATCTTTTTATCTCCTTTTATTTTTAACAGGTGCAAAGGTAAAGAATATTTCGAACAAGCAAAACAATATGTAAGTTTTTTAATGTAATAAACAATAATTTTTAAAACTTAGACAGGGTTTAATATAAAAGTATTACTAAAGAGAAAACTATCAAAATTCTCCGAAAACAGGCAATAATACCTTTTCGAGAAAGATATTATTGCAAATTCAGCCTGTTATCTCCCCTTTAAATAAAACAAAAAGGTATATCGGCCCAATACCGACATACCTTTTTCTCAGTTAAAAAGCAAACTGTACTTTTTCTTATAAACGTAGTTCATAAAGGCACGCTTCTACTTCTGTACTGCTTCCCATATGTTTTCCCATGTCATCCGAAAGCTTGACGCACTCACGCCACTCCTGATTGCTGTTCATTTTACAGCGAGAAAGTTTCATCACAATATTGGAGGGCTTGTAGCCTGTATCATTGGTCAAGTTGGTACCAATACCAAACGAACAGCGTATTTTTCCTTTGCAATATTCATACAAACTCAATGCTTTTTCAAAGTCAAGCGCATTACTGAATATAATGGTTTTCGTAGTGGGATCGATACCCAATTCTTTATAACGTGCAATCAACCGATCCACAAACTCATATTCGTTGCCAGAGTCACATCGTACTCCATCAAACAATTTAGCCTGCTTCCTGCTGAAGTTTGTAAGGAAAGAATCTGAAGTATATGTATCAGACAAAGCTGTACCCAAATCACCATCGTATACATTCACCCAGTTTTCCAATGCCATATAGTTGGCGTGTTTGTATCCAAACTGTGCTCCATGAAACATAAACCATTCGTGCGGATGGGTTCCCATAGGCAACATGTCGTATTTCATTGCCAGATAACAGTTGGATGTACCTATACAGTACTTGGAGTGTTCTTTGAGATAGGCTACCACAATATCCTGTACGGCAAAAGAGAAGCGACGGCGTGTTCCAAACTCAGAGAAAGGAAGCCGATTTGTATTGGAAAGTTCTACCTTACCGGATAGCCGTTCTATAATCTCTTTCTTATCGGGAATCCGATTGAAGAACTGATTACGAATCTCGGAAACAATAGCAAGTAAAGGAACTTCATATAAAGTGACTTTATATAAAAAGTCGGTCACTTCCAGATGTAGATGATGCTGTTCATCTAAGTAAACCTCAATCTTGTTTGGATCGAAACGGAAAGAAGAAAGCCACTCCCAATATACCCGGGGAAGAAATCTACAATGTGCCGACATGTATTCGAGTTCCTCATCGGTCAAAGCTACCAAACTCAAATTATAGATTTCACTTTTTAAAGCTTCCAGAAAACCTTCTGTGTATTCAGTTTCATCTCGGTCTTTGAAAGAAAATGTCCCTATTGCATAAGGAAATAACTTAATATAAGCATACGAAGTGGTAAACTTATATAAATCGGTATCTAAAATTGTTTTTATAACCATAAAAAACAAGTGTATTAATTACTATCCCGCTGTCACCTTTATATTGAGTTACAGCTATCGCTACGAAGTTAACTAAAAAATCAGAAAATGCCTATTCCGTTTCGAGAAAAGCATTTCCTTTATTCTGTATCTGATACAAATCCATACACATCTTCTTAAAACGTCCATGAACAATATATTTCCTGAAACAGTAAACAAAGCAAAAGAAAGATCATCCATTATATAGTTTCATATTTGTTTTCCGACCTGTATATCTAATACATATAAAGCACCACCTGAAACGGTAAAATTTACCTACCTCCACAGGAATAGTTGCAACAATACAAATCGGGTACCAGATATAAGAAATACTATAAGAGTATCGGAAATTTACACTTTTTCTATAAAGTAAATTTATTGGCAACGCATGTAACATCCGCAGCAGCCGGACAGGCCAGGGGAAGGTTATCCGGAAACGCCACATTCCACAGGAAGGGACGGACGGGAACAAGAAAGGTAACAAAAGAAAACACACAGAAGGAAGCCTGGGGAAGCTTTCGCAGCAGAAGGCGGCAAGGACGGCAGAAGCATTGCCGGATATATACAC
>NZ_JBBKBS010000012.1:0-93687 GCF_037890285.1 Phocaeicola sp. HCN-40430 | reverse complement strand
TTCATATGCCATATTATGTGGTAGAGACATTTACTGAATATCCCTTTATAGAAGCGAAGCGATATACTGCTTCATGGCCGGCATAGCCTTCTGCACTTCACAATACAGTTTGTACTGATTACGGGTACGGTCCAGGTTGTGCGCCGGATAATCAGTACGATAATAGGTATCTCCATTTATATAGTCTGTAAGGAAGCGTACTGCCTGCATGTAGGGGAATAATGCTACCGCATAAGGCAGCAATTCTGTTTCGCAGGGAGTAAGAAAAGCTTTGGCCGATTCGATATATCCTTTTGCAAAAGCCTCAAAAATAGTTTGATTGAAAGATACTTTTTCTATATCAGGATCGTCTTCACGGGTGGTATTGGCTGCCGAACGAAGGAAATCACCAAAATCGGAAAAGACAAAGCTGGGCATTGTGGTATCCAAATCAATAACACAAAGCACATTTCCTTCTTTATCGAAAAGCATGTTGCTTACTTTGGTGTCACAATGACAAACACGTTTAGGTAATTTTCCCTCCCTATACAAACGCTCCGCACAGCACATTTCTTCGGCATCACGAAGTATATCATCTACCAGACTTTTTACCTCGTGCAGACGTCCTGCAGCATCAGCAGCTACTGCATCATTCAACTGACGCAGACGAAACTCCATGTTATGAAAATCGGGAATAGTTTCTCCCAAAGTTTCCGGCAAATCGGCAAGCATTGCCTCAAACTCACCAAATTTCAATCCTACCAGATAAGAAGATTCCGGTGTAACCGCATCTTGAGTAACCGAATCCGGAATAAATACAGAAACTCTCCAATAACTTTCTCCATCGAAAAAGTAAGTCGCTCCTGCAGCAGACGGAACAAAGCGTAATACCTTCCAGTCTATATCCTTTTCACCACGTTCTTCAAGCTTACGACGGATATGCCGGGTTACTAGTTCTATGTTATGCTGCAAAAGAGGAACATCTGTAAAGACCTGATGATTGATACACTGCAAAATATAATCGGGTGAAGCCGGTTCGGCTGTTTTTACCAAATAAGTCTGATTAATAATACCGGAAGTCAAAGGAGCAACTTCTTTCACGGTACCGATTTCCGGAAATTGACAAAGAATGTGTTCAAATGTATTCATAGTTGTCTAATATTTAGAGTAAACAAAAGTAAACGATTCCCTTTACATACGCAAACAGAAGTTCTAAAATAGTATTCTCTTAAGGCTTATATTCCTCTACAACAAGCAGTTCAACCTCGGCCTCATCTTCCGCTACCCGATTGATAACTGTTTTTACTTCTTCCCAGTCCAATTTTCCTAAACCGGCTGCGATACGGGGTAATGCTATCCGATCGATATGATGTGCTTTCGCCAACTCTACCATACCCGTCAACGATTGTTTTACAAAAGAAAGTTCCGCCCCAAGCCTCCAATGCTTTTCTGTACCCAAATTAAAGACAGCCTCTTTCTCATTCTTATACAAGTAAACGTCTCCGGGACAAAATTCTCCGACTTTACACCTGCGTAAATACTCCCGGTACATTTCCGGATAACGCTCTTTAAACTGTACAGCAATACCTCTCCCCATAGCTCCAGCACAATTGCACCCGTGCGCATAAGCATGTACTCCGGCAAGTTTGAAGATATTCCCTTTTGTTATATATGTAACCATCTATAGATTTTTTTATATAAAAACTGAAATAATCTATTGTGAAGTGATAAAGATATTAAATTTAATAATACACATAAAAAGAAAAAAGAGACCACCCATTCCCAAACAGAAAGAATTGTCTCTTTTTTCAGTGATTCCGCTGCGATTCGAACGCAGGACCCACGCCTTAGAAGGGCGTTGCTCTATCCAGCTGAGCTACGGAACCATCCTTGTGATTGTAAAGCTTTTGTGATTCCGCTGCGATTCGAACGCAGGACCCACGCCTTAGAAGGGCGTTGCTCTATCCAGCTGAGCTACGGAACCATCCTTATTTGCGGTGCAAAGGTAGTATATTTTTTTAAAATAACAAACAATGTCTTTTGTTTTTTAAACCAACCGGTCGGTTTAAAAACAAAAAGATTAAGAATAGCGTCTGGGATATCGGAACAAAATACTCAATAAAGCCACTCCTCCCAATACCATCGGATAATATAAATACTCCATTATATTAATAGGAGAAAGTCCGGCCAATTCAGCAGCAAAAAGCATTTGTGCTCCATATGGAATGAGTCCTTGTACTACACAGGAAAAAATATCCAAAAGACTGGCACTTTTCCGTTTGTCTATACGAAATTGCTCTGCGATATTGCTTGCTAATGGACCTACTGTAATAATGGCAATAGTATTATTGGCTGTGCATACATTCGCAAAACTTACCAAAGCAGCAATCCCTAATTCGGCAGCCCGTTTACTTTTTACACGCAATGTAAGACAATGCAACACATAATCTATTCCTCCATTAAAACGAATCAGTTCGAGCATTCCCCCTGCCATCAAAGTAATGACAATCAGTTCGCCCATACCGGTAATTCCACTTCCCATTGCCCCAAACCAACTGAACAGGTCAAACTGTCCGTATATCATACCGATTACTCCAGTAGAGATAAGTCCCAACAATAAGACAAGGACTACATTCACTCCAATCACTGCAGTGCCAAGCACAATGAGATAAGGCAACACCTTTCCCCACTCAATCTGCTGTACCTCGTTTACCGTTTCAATATGCATTCCATATATGATGTAATAAATACAAACCAACAAAGCAGCCGGTATGGCAATCATAGAGTTTACCCGGAATTTATCTTTCATCAGACATCCCTGTGTTCGGGTAGCCGCAATTGTCGTATCAGAGATAAAAGAAAGGTTATCGCCAAAGAAAGCACCTCCCACAACCAATGCTGTCATAAAAGCCATATCGACTCCTGTCTTCGAAGCAATACCGGTTGCCACCGGTACTAAGGCCACAATGGTTCCTACGGAAGTACCTATAGAAAGAGAAATAAAACAAGACGCAATGAAAATACCGGCTAACAGCAAATTGTCGGGCAACAGCATCAACGTCAGATTTACTGTTGCATCAATCGCTCCCATTGCCTTAGCCGAGTGAGCAAATGCTCCTGCCAGGATGAACACCCATATCATCAGCATGATGTTCTTGTTGGCAGCCCCCTGTGAATACTGCAATATGCGGTCGTTCAGGCTCAGCCCTTTTGTAGCAGCAACAGCATAAACAGATGCAACCAGAAACGCAACCGTGATAGGCACCTTATAAAAATCATTGACTATCAGTGATACCACCAGATAAAGGCATAGGAATACAACAAGAGGCATCAAAGCCCATCCATTCGGTTTATTTACAATCGGCGTCAGTTTCTTTACATCCATAGATCGTTGCTCTTTAAAAAAAACAGCGCAAAGATAGGAATTTATATTCAATCTACCTAAAGCGCTTCTTTTCAAGAAACTGATTTACCCTAAAATCATGACATTACCTGAATCTGACACATCTGCATGGCACGTAAGGCATTGGCATGACTCTCTGGGGTAACTCCTGCACAGCAGGATGCATCAACTGATATCGGTATCTCCGGGAAACGGGACTTCAAAATCATCGCATTGGATATGACGCAGATATCTGTGCACAAACCCACCAGTTCGATAGATTCTACTTCTCCTATGCCAGCAATCATATCCGACAGTTCCAAAGAACCAAATCCTTTCTTTTCAACGACAGGAGCACCCGCTTTATAAACTTCAGACAGAATCTCCCATCCCCAAGAATTTTTCAAGCAATGTTCTACCGGCAGGTTTCTACCCTCTTGTGTTTGCAAATAATTAGTGTCGTGTGTATCTTGGGTATATATCACCTTACCTCCTACACTCCAATACGAATCCACCTTCTTTCTCACATTTTCTACAATCTGTTTTGCTTCAGAAGTTCCTAAGGCTCCATCCACAAAATCGTGCTGCATATCTACTACAACCAATACTTTCATCACTCTAAATTTATTTATCAGGAATAAAAGTACAAATAAACAAAGACTTACCCAACAAGATACATCATATATATTTTCATAAAAGCTTCTTACTCCCATCCAAAAGTATTTTCATCCCAACCATACGGCATAGCCTAATCAGTGGCATTTTTACTAATTAAATACTACTATAACGAACTTTATGTTGTTAATATTAGATAATATACAATAATTCGTTATTTTTGCACGCATATCCCAAGAAAGAATATAACATCATGAAAGTAGCAATTATCAAATACAATGCCGGAAATATTTTTTCTGTACAGCACAGCTTACAGCGTTTGGGTATAGAAGCTCTGATTACTGCCGATAAAGAAGTTATATCCGGTGCCGATAAAATTATTTTTCCAGGAGTAGGACAAGCGGAAACAACTATGAATTATTTGCGCTCCCAGCACTTAGACCAGCTAATCAAAGAGCTGAAGCAACCGGTATTGGGTATTTGCCTGGGAATGCAGCTTATGTGCGATTATTCGGAGGAAGGAAATACAGATTGTTTGGGAATCTTTCATACACCGGTCAAGCGCTTTATTCCAACCCAACAAGAAGACAAAGTTCCTCATATGGGATGGAATACACTTACACATTTAGATAGTGACCTGTTTAAGGGGATGGAAGATAATGAGTTTGTATACTTCGTACATAGCTATTATGTACCGGTCAATGAATATACCGCTGCCCAGACCGATTATATCCTGCCGTTTAGTGCTGCCTTACACAAAGATAATTTTTATGCGACACAATTCCACCCGGAGAAGAGCGGAAAGACAGGAGAACAGATTCTTGTCAATTTCTTAAACTTATAATATAACTATATAAAACAAACAACCATGATAGAACTTATTCCAGCCATTGATATTATAGATGGAAAATGTGTACGTTTATCACAAGGTGACTATTCTTCAAAACAGATATATCATACTCACCCGGTAGAAGTAGCCAAAGAATTTGAATCTTATGGCATCAAACGATTGCATATTGTCGACTTAGATGGAGCAGCTTCTCATCATGTGGTCAACTATCGCATTTTAGAGCAAATAGCCAGCCGTACTTCTCTTGTCATCGACTTTGGAGGTGGTATAAAAAGCGACGAAGATCTCATCATCGCATTTGACAACGGTGCTCAAATGGTTACATTGGGTAGTGTAGCCGTGAAACAACCGGAGCTTTTCTCACGATGGCTTACTCAATATGGGAACGAAAAAATTATCCTTGGAGCTGATGTAAAAAATGAAAAAATTGCCATTGCTGGATGGAAAGAAGAAAGTTCACAAGAACTGATGCCTTTCTTGGAAAACTACCGTAGCAAAGGTATCTCAAAAGTATTGTGTACCGACATTAGCCGTGACGGAATGTTGGAAGGACCTTCTACAGCACTCTACCAGCAAGTTATGTCGGCTTACCCAGACCTTTACCTAATAGCTAGTGGAGGAGTCAGTAGTATAGATGACATTCTGAAGTTACACGAGATAGGTGTTCCTGCTGTAGTAATCGGAAAAGCGTTATACGAAGGACGTATTTCCATCAAAGAGTTAAGCCGTTACCTATAAACGTTTGAAAACAATACATATAATATGTTAGCCAAAAGAATTATCCCTTGTTTGGATATCAAAGACGGACAAACTGTAAAAGGTACCAACTTTATCAATCTCCGACAAGCAGGCGACCCTGTAGAATTAGGACGTATATATAGCGAGCAAGGAGCAGACGAGTTGGTATATCTGGATATTACCGCCAGCCATGAAAACAGGAAGACTTTTACACATCTTGTGGAACAGGTAGCAGCACAGATTAATATCCCTTTTACAGTAGGAGGAGGAATTCACGAGTTAAAGGATGTAGAACGGTTACTGAATGCAGGTGCCGACAAGATTTCCATCAACTCTTCAGCCATCCGTACTCCACAACTGATTGACGAGATAGCAAGACATTTCGGTTCACAGGTTTGCGTTGTCGCCATTGATGCCCGCCAAACCGAGCATGGATGGAGATGTTTTTTGAATGGAGGACGAATAGAAACAGATTTGGATCTATTTGCCTGGGCTCACGAAGCCAACGAACGGGGAGCAGGAGAAATTCTGTTTACCAGTATGGACCACGATGGCATTAAACGGGGATATGCCAACACTGCACTGGCTCAATTAAGTGAACGACTCACCATCCCTGTTATCGCATCGGGAGGAGCCGGCAGCAAAGAACATATAAAAGAAGCTTTTACAGAAGGAAAAGCCAGTGCTGCACTTGCTGCCAGTGTTTTTCACTTTGGAGAAATAAAAATTCCCGAATTAAAACAATATCTTTGCTCAGAAGGTATCAATGTAAGAATTTAAAAAAAGAACACATTATGACACTCGATTTCAAGAAAATGAACGGATTGATTCCGGCCATCATTCAGGACAATTATACCCAGAAAGTACTGATGCTGGGATTTATGAACGAAGAAGCCTACCGTAAAACAGTAGAAAGCAATAAAGTGACATTCTTCAGCCGTACTAAAAACCGTCTGTGGACTAAAGGAGAAGAAAGTGGAAATTTTCTCCATGTAGTATCTATACAGTCTGACTGCGACAATGATACTCTTCTCATCAAAGTACACCCCGAAGGACCGGTATGTCATACTGGAAGTGATACTTGCTGGGGAGAAAAGAATGAACAGGACATCATGTTCCTGAAAGAGTTACAAGATTTCATCGACAAACGTCATGAAGAGATGCCGGAGAAATCATATACCACTAGTCTGTTTCAGTCAGGCGTCAACAAAATGGCACAGAAAGTAGGGGAAGAAGCTGTAGAAACTGTCATCGAAGCATGCAACGGCACAGATGAACGACTCATTTACGAAGGAGCCGATTTGCTTTATCACCTCATCGTATTGCTTACCTCTAAAGGTTATCGCATCGAAGATCTTGCACGGGAATTGAAAGAGCGTCATAGTGAAAACTGGAAGAAGCATTAATCAAATTCAGTATACATGGAAGAAACACTTCTCATCTCTTATAAAGGAGTAGATATCAACCAGCAGGCCCTTGGTATTTTGAATCAGGTAAATTTCGAATTACACAAAGGAGAGTTCATCTACTTGATAGGAAAAGTAGGAACAGGTAAATCAACTTTTCTGAAAACTATCTATGGCGAATTGGACATTGCCGGAGGAGAGGCTACTGTATTAGGCTACAACATGCGTACTGTCAAACAAAAACAAATAGCTGATTTACGCAGAAAGTTGGGAATCGTTTTTCAGGATTTCCAGCTGTTGACAGACCGTTCTGTATACGAAAATCTGGAGTTTGTACTCCAAGCTACCGGATGGAAAAACAAGACCGACATACGCAACCGTATACAGGAAGTTCTGGAATTAGTAGGAATGAGCAATAAGGGATATAAGATGCCTAACGAACTATCGGGAGGAGAGCAGCAGCGTATTGTCATAGCAAGGGCCATCCTCAACAAACCTGAAATCATCATTGCCGATGAACCCACAGGAAATCTGGATATAGAAACAGGCAATAAAATCGTTGAGTTGCTGCATCAAATCTGCCAACAAGGCTCAGCTATTATCATGACAACCCACAACTTGAGTTTTCTCACAGAATATCCGGGAAAGGTATATCGATGTGAACAGCACAAGCTACAAGGAGTTAGTGATTTATAAAAAAAAGTCAACCATCGTACATTTTATTGATAAAAAAGAGTTTGTATTCATTTTATCACTATATTTGTACGCTAAAATTATTATAGAACAATTAAAAATTCGGAACAAGAAAATGAAAGTTTTAAAGTTTGGAGGAACATCGGTAGGCTCTGCTCAGAGAATGAAGGATGTTGCCAAATTGATTACTGACGGTGAACAGAAAATTGTAGTTTTATCTGCAATGTCAGGTACGACAAATACCTTAGTTGAAATTTCGGATTATCTTTATAAAAAGAATCCCGAAGGTGCAAACGAAGTCATCAACAAGCTGGAAGCCAAATATAAACAGCACATCGAGGAACTTTATTCTACCGAAGAATATAAACAGAAAACATCAGAATTTGTAAAATCTGTATTCGATTATATCCGTTCTTTTACAAAAGATTTATTTACTTTATTTGAAGAGAAAGTAATCCTTGCACAAGGTGAAATCATCTCTACAAATATGGTTACCAACTATCTGTGCGAACAGGGAGTAAAAGCTGTTTTATTGCCTGCATTGGAATTCATGCGCACAGACAAGAACAGTGAACCGGATCTTACATACATCCGCGAAAAACTTGCCGTACAGTTGGAAGAACATCCCGGACAGGAAATCTACATTACTCAAGGATTTATCTGCCGCAATGCATATGGAGAAATAGACAACCTGCAGCGTGGAGGAAGCGACTATACCGCTTCACTGGTTGGTGCGGCTGTCAATGCATCTGAAATTCAGATTTGGACAGATATCGACGGTATGCACGACAACGACCCACGTATTGTTGACCATACTTCTCCGGTACGTCAGTTGCACTTCGAAGAAGCTGCAGAATTGGCTTATTTCGGTGCCAAGATTTTGCATCCAACTTGTGTACAGCCTGCTAAATACGCTAATATTCCGGTACGTTTGCTCAACACTATGGAACCTACAGCTCCAGGTACACTGATTTCAAACGACACTGAGAAAGGTAAAATCAAAGCAGTAGCGGCAAAGGATAATATTACAGCTATCAAAATCAAATCGAGCCGTATGTTATTGGCTCACGGATTCTTGCGTAAAGTCTTCGAAATTTTTGAAAGCTACCAGACTGCCATCGACATGGTTTGTACTTCGGAAGTAGGTGTATCAATGTCGATAGACAACACCAAGCATTTGAATGAAATCATCGATGACTTGAAGAAATACGGTACTGTAACTGTAGACCACGATATGTGTATCGTATGCGTAGTAGGTGATTTGGAATGGGAAAACGTAGGTTTCGAAGCAAAAGCTTTGGATGCCATGCGAGATATTCCGGTACGTATGATTTCTTTCGGCGGAAGCAATTACAACATTTCTTTCCTGATTCGTGAGTCAGATAAGAAAAAAGCATTACAGTCACTTAGCGACGTATTATTTAATCATAAATAATTGATTATCCCTCATTGACATAAGCGGATGGTACGGTTTCACTCAAGCCGCGTCATCCGCTTTTATTTTTTTTACTTATAATATATAAAGACTAAACAAGTATGAAAGGAACATTTCCGATTAACAAATTCAGGGAACTAGAAACACCTTTTTATTATTATGATGCCAACCTGCTGCGCGACACATTGCAAGCAATAAAAACTGAAGCAGGAAAATATAGCAAATACTGTGTGCATTATGCAGTAAAAGCCAATGCAAATCCTAAGGTATTGAGCATTATCCGTGAAAGCGGACTGGGGGCAGACTGTGTGAGCGGAGGAGAAATCAAAGCCGCTATCAAAGCAGGATTTCCTGCCAGCAAGATTGTATATGCCGGAGTTGGTAAAACCGACTGGGAAATCAATTTGGGGTTAGACTATGATATTTTCTGCTTCAATGTAGAATCGGTACCCGAATTGGAAGTTATCAATGAACTGGCCGAAAAGAAAGGTAAAATGGCTCGCGTAGCTTTCCGTATCAATCCAGACGTAGGTGCCCATACACATGCCAATATTACTACCGGTTTGGCTGAAAACAAGTTCGGTATCAGCATGAAAGATATGGACGGTATCATCGACCGCGCTCTGGAAATGAAAAATGTCAGCTTTGTAGGCCTGCATTTCCACATTGGTTCACAGATTCTGGATATGGGCGACTTTGTAGCTCTTTGCAACCGTATCAATGAATTGCAGGAGAAACTGTATGCACGCCAAATCATTGTAGAACACATCAATGTTGGTGGTGGTTTAGGTATAGACTATGCGCACCCCAACCGTCAGCCAATCCCTGACTTTGCCGAGTATTTTGCTACTTATCATAAACACCTGCGTCTGCGCCCACAGCAAACCCTGCATTTCGAATTGGGACGTGCGGTAGTAGGACAGTGTGGTAGTCTCATCACCAAGGTGGTTTATGTAAAACAAGGCACCAACAAGCAGTTTGCTATTGTAGACGGTGGTATGACCGACCTGATTCGTCCTGCACTCTATCAGGCATATCACAAAATTGAAAATATCACTTCCGAAGAAGCTGTAGAAACATACGACGTAGTAGGACCTATCTGCGAATCATCGGATGTGTTTGGTAAAGCAATCGACTTGAATAAGGTGAAACGAGGAGACCTCATTGCACTGCGTTCTGCCGGTGCATACGGGGAAATTATGGCTTCGGGATACAACTGCCGAAACCTGCCACAAGGATATACTTCGGACGAATTAATATAAAAATATAACTCCATCTATATTTCATAAAAGACTGTTTCTGCATGAAGCAGTCTTTTTCTTTTTAAAGAGAACACAGCCCGATATTTTTCATTACTTTTGCACCGTTCAATGAAAAATAAACAATGGAAGCAACTGATATCTATACACTCTCTACCCTATCCATTGGGTTATGTGGAATACTATTTCTAATCCAGTTATATTATATCTTTGGTGTATACAACCGTATCCACTGTACTCGCCGCAACACCTCCTCTGCTCCGATACAATATCCTCCCGTTTCAGTGATTATTGTCACCAAAGACTCAGGAAAAGCATTAGAAGAAAATCTTCCGGCTATTCTCGAACAGGACTATCCGGAGTTTGAAGTTATTGTTATCAATGATAAGTCGGCAGGTGAAGACGATGACATCCTGAAGCGTCTGGCTTTACGTTATCAGAATCTTTATCAGAGCTTCATCCCGGAAAGTGCCAGATATGTGAGCCGGAAAAAGCTTGGCATAGCAATGGGAATACGCGCCAGCCGATACGAATGGCTTGTCTTTACAGAGCCTTATTGCCGTCCGACAAGCAAGAACTGGCTGAAAAGTATGGCTGGACATTTTGATGACAAGACTGATATCGTATTGGGGTATAGCAACTACCTGCCTCAATCCGGATGGTTTGCACGTAAAATTACAACAATCGAGTTCTTCCATTCTTTACGTTTCTTAGGCAGTGCTTTAGCCGGACGTCCGTATATGGGTATAGGACGAAACTTAGCATACCGGAAAAGCCTATACGAACGCCACAAAGGATTCTCCGACCACTTACAACTGCAACGTGGAGAAGATGACCTGTTTATCAATGCCGTAGCAAGAAAAGAAAATACACAAGTGGCTACAGAAGCAGAAAGTATCGTCCGCATGCCGGTACCTCCTTTTAAACGCATCTGGTACGAAGAACAAATGAATCATTTAGTTACCGGACACTATTACAAGGGTGTTTCCCGACTGATGAATGCCATAGAAACCGGCACATGCATTCTTTTCCAGTTGACTACACTCTGTGCTTTAGCATTAAGCATTTTCCAACAGTGGTGGACGGGGGTAGCCATAGCCTTTCTGCTTTGGCTGATACGCTTCGCATGCCTGATGATGGTTTTCCGAAATACAGCAAAAGACTTGCAGGAAAATCTTTGTTGCATATTCCCGTTCTTCGATATGGCTCGCCCGTTTTGGAGCATAGGTATGAAAATCCGCTATCTGTTCCGCACCAAAACCGACTTTATGCGGCGATAAGATTGGGGATAAGAAAAGCTTTTATTCTTTGTGATTTACTCCATAACCAAACAAAGCAAAATCGCCAAGACAAGGATCGCCGGGAAATACTTTTTCCAGTGCGGCTGTAATCTTTTTCGCATTGTTCAGCGAAAAGGAAGCACTTTCGGTCAGCCCCAACTGATAGGCCACCCTACACACGTGAGTATCTAAAGGTATGACGAGTTGCGAAGCCGACATGGTACGCCAGATACCAAAGTCTACCGGCGAACCGGTACGAATCATCCAACGCAAAAACATATTCAGTTTCTTCTGAGGACTGCGGTCGGAAACTCCTAAAAAACTACACAGTTGCTGCATGGGGATACCCTTGTATTCCTTCAAAGCATCTTCCAGTGTTTTTCCTGCAGCATATACTCTATATAGTTTTTCAAAATATCCACGAATATCGGCATAAGACAGCATACGATAAAAACTACGGCCATCCGATTCCGGAAAATCATCTCTCCATTTTCCGGACAAAACATAAGCCAACGGTGCATGCTCCATTATCTTATCCAGTTCATCGGCTTTCTTCAGAATCTGAATCCGGTTGCCAAAACTCAATACTGCTGTCAGCAATCCGCTGATTTCGATGTCTTCTTTCACCGTATACCGATGCGGAAACTGTACCGGATCGGCCGCTATAAAATCACTACAATGATACTCTTCCGCCCATTTACAGAGACAAGTATCCAATTCATTATTTATCATCATAGTAAATATAAAAAAAGCCATCCTTCGCTTACGCGCCGAATGGCATTTCCTTTTATTTCGTAGGTTACAATCAGTTGAAATAATAAAGGAAAGTAGCAATACCTTCGAGTGCTTTTTTCTTTTCTCCTTCTATTTCGATAGCAAACTTAATTTCAGCCTTTGCAGTACCACGCAAATTTACCAAAGAATGCAGATGAGCTACCATGCGGAGTTTCTGACCCGACAACACAGCCTGACCGAACTTCATTTTATCCATTCCGTAGTTTACCATCATTTTCAAGTTGTTCACCTCGATAATCTGATTCCAGAAATAAGGCAACAATGAAAGGGTGAGATAACCGTGTACGATAGTGCTCTTAAACGGACTTTCTGCTTTAGCTCTTTCTATATCTACATGAATCCACTGATGATCCAAAGTTGCATCAGCAAACTGATTAATGCGCTCCTGAGAAACTTCCAGCCACTCGGATACACCAATCTGCTGTCCCAACAGTTTTTCAAATTCTTCGTACGAATTAATAATTACTTTACTCATATAATAAGATTTTATTGATTACACAGTTACATATAAAGACTGGAAAAACACAGACAATAGTATACAACATTTCATAAAGCTTAAATTATAGTATACCAAGCTATAACCAATCTGTTGCAAAGATAGTGAAAACTCTACGAACTCTTACTTTACCGTATCATTTTATAATAAATTTTACACAAAACGAATAATGTTCTATAGCCGCCGACGTCGGCTGCAAAACCAACGACGCCGATTATACGGACAACGTCATCGGCTATGCGGACGACATCGTAGAACGAAATACGTTATTGCATACAGAATAATCTGATAAATAAACATTTCTATACTTCAATATCATACCTTCATATTCACACAAAAAAACTGCAATTCTCTCCTGAAATAAAAGTCCGAAGACCTTCAGGCAAGAATTGCAGCTATAATCAATAAAAAATAGTTTAATCTGATATTCAGAGTTCCTCGCATTCCTTCAGCCACAATGCCGAACTTGCATCACTCGGCATACGCCAATCGCCACGCGGACTAAGCGATACCGAACCAACCTTCGGACCGTCAGGCAGGCACGAACGCTTGAACTGCTGATTGAAGAAACGACGGCAGAAAGTAGTCAGCCATTTCTTGATAGTTTCGCGGTCGTAAACATCCTTAAAGGCTATCTCTGCCAGATAGAAAATCTTAGCAGGGCGAGAGCCAAAGCGCAGGAAATGATAAAGGAAGAAATCGTGCAACTCGTATGGACCTACCAGATCTTCCGTTTTCTGTTTAATGTTTCCGTTCTCGTCGGCAGGAATCAACTCCGGACTAATTGGCGTATCAATAATATCAAGCAAAGTAGCACGTGACTCTGCATCGACTCCTGTTTCGGCTACCCAAGTCACCAGATAGCGAACCAGTGTTTTAGGTATGCTGGCATTCACTCCGTACATCGACATATGGTCTCCATTGTACGTAGCCCATCCCAAAGCCAGTTCAGACAAATCGCCGGTACCGATAACCAATCCTCCTACTTTATTGGCATAATCCATCAGAATCTGTGTACGCTCACGAGCCTGACCGTTTTCATAAGTGACATCGTGTACATTAATGTCATGCTCTATATCTTTGAAATGCTGAATACATGCATCCTTAATGCTGATTTCTTTAGTGGTAACTCCCAAAGACTGCATTAAATCCAGTGCATTATGGTAGGTACGGTCGGTAGTTCCAAAACCAGGCATTGTAATACCTACAATTCCCTTACGGGACAGCCCCAGTTTATCGAACGTTTTCACACATACCAGTAAAGCCAGTGTAGAATCAAGTCCTCCGGAAATACCTACCACTACTGTATTGCAGTGTGTATGCACCAAACGCTTGGCCAAACCAGCTACCTGGATAGAGAAAATCTCCTCACAACGTTCGTCAAGCAGTTTGCCACCCGCAGGAACAAAAGGATGCGGCTCTACCTGACGTGTCAGATGCAAGTCTTTCACATTGACCATTTCAGCGCAAACACGCTTTACTGGCTGCTGACTGTAAGCCCGTACACTTGCGGCAAAAGTTGTATTGCCTAATCGTTCGCCGCGCAATCGTTCTACATCAATCTCACTGATGACCAATTGTTCTTCGAATGAGAAACGTTCGGATTCAGCCAACAGAGAACCGTTTTCGTAAATCAAAGCATTACCGGCAAATACCACATCGGTAGTCGACTCACCAAAACCGGAAGAAGCAAATACATATCCGGCCAGACAACGTGCCGACTGCTGAGCCAACAAAGAACGTAAATACTGGTGCTTGCTGATATTTTCTGTATCGGCAGACATATTGAAAATAATCTCTGCTCCTTTCAATGCCAATGTAGAACTGGGCGGAATCGTAGCCCATACATCCTCGCAGATCTCAACTCCAAAACATACATCGGAAGTCTCAAACAACAGGTTGGCGCTTACAGGAACCAACTGTCCACACAGACGGACTACAGTACCATCGGGGTGAGCAGTAGAAGAAGCAAACCAACGTTGCTCATAGAATTCCTTATAATTAGGTAAATAAGTCTTTGGTACTACTCCTAAAATTTTTCCTTTCTGAAAGACAACAGCACAATTCAGCAAGGTGGAATTTACCACTACCGGTAATCCCACAATGGAAATGATATCCAGTTGGCGAGTATTGTTCATAATCTGCATCAAGGCAAATTCTGCCTGCTCGAGCAGAAGTCCCTGCTCAAACAAATCTCCACAAGAATATCCGGTAAGATTCAGCTCCGGAAAGATAATAATCTGTACACCTTTCTCTTCTGCCTGAGTTATCTGTTTCTCGGTTTGTTGCGCATTGAACAAACAGTCGGCCACCTTCACTGAAGGAATAGCTGCCGCTACTTTTACAAAACCAAATTTCATATATCCTTACTTATATAAAACAAAGGTAAGAATTAAAAACGAAAAAGCCGGAAAAAGCATCCAATAAAACTCTTTATGAAAAGAAACACTCAAAATCAATTAATGTACAATAAAAGCCCATCCATGAAAATAACAGTTCTTGTAATGAACCAAAGAAACCAGTAAAACGTTGATTATATAAACTCTATTATACATAGAATTGAACAAAATTAAAAAGATATTATTTTTTAGGCTTGCATCTTGTTATTTAAGAAAATGTTTGTATCTTTGCCTTTGAATTAAAATTGTAACAATTACAAAAATCTAAATATAACATGAACGTTTACGAATATTTGCTTAGTTATAACATCAAGCCATCCGTACAACGCATAGCTATTATGGATTATTTGCTCAAGCACAAAACTCATCCGTGCATTGATGAGATTTATTTGGCTTTGTGTAAAGAGATACCAACTTTATCGAAAACTACTGTATACAACACGCTAAAGTTGTTTATCGAACACGGCGCAGCCAAAATGCTAACGATCGACGAACGAAATGCCTGCTTCGACGGAGAAATTTCTGCACATGCCCATTTCCAATGCAAAGTTTGCGGAAAGATCTATGATGTCCCTTATAAAGAAGAAACAGAAGAAGTAAAAACCTTGGAAGATAAAGGGTTTATAATAAACGAAACACATCGATATTACAAAGGAGTTTGCTGTGATTGTGCAACAAAATCCTCAAAAAATTAAATAGAAAAAATAACAACTAACTTAAAAAACTTTGTGATTATGAAGAAATTTATTTGTACTGTATGTGGTTACATCCACGAAGGTGAAACAGCTCCTGAAAAATGCCCATTGTGTAAAGCTCCTGCTTCTAAATTCAAAGAAATGGAAGAAGCTGCAGAAGGCGGTTTGCAGTTTGTAGACGAACACGTAATCGGTGTTGCTAAAGGTTGTGACGAAGAAATGATCAAAGACTTGAACAACCATTTCATGGGTGAATGTACAGAAGTTGGTATGTACTTGGCTATGAGCCGTCAGGCTGACCGCGAAGGCTATCCTGAAGTAGCTGAAGCTTTCAAACGTTACGCTTGGGAAGAAGCAGAACACGCTGCTAAATTTGCAGAATTGCTGGGTGACTGCGTATGGGATACAAAAACAAACCTGGAAAAACGTATGAACGCAGAATGCGGTGCTTGCGAAGACAAAAAACGTATTGCTACTCGCGCTAAAGCTTTGAATTTGGACGCTATTCACGATACAGTTCACGAAATGGCTAAAGACGAAGCTCGTCACGGAAAAGGTTTCGAAGGCTTGTACAACAGATATTTCAAGAAATAATCTTACGCAATATAGATTGTTTAAAGGCATCCTCAAAAGGGATGCCTTTTTTAATGTAGAGACCTTAATAAAGAGACATTTACTGAATATCCCGAATTAGTTGGCTAATTTTTTATTATTTACTGAATGTCCCTAAAAAACGCGACTTGTATCGTGACCTCACGTTACTTGTATCGTTGGCTTCTGTGACTAATCACGTAAGCTCACGATACAAGTAACGTTTTTTTAGCCATTAGACCGATTGAGAGGGGCTGTATCCATCTTCCGAAGAATACGTGGAAACTGCATGGCAAATATGGCAGTACAGCAGATGGCGGCTATTGCATCGGAGATTCCTTCTGCAGCAAAGACTCCGGTCATACCCATAAAACGTGGAAGCAGTAATGCCAGGGGAACCAGCAGAAATACTTTGCGGAGCAAGGCGATAAATACGGATACTTTAGCCTGTCCCAGTGCGACGAACATATTCTGACAAGCTCGTTGAAGTCCGAATATGGTCATACCTGCCAGGAAAATAGGCATGAGTTGGGATACGGTCTGGATGAGTCTTTCATCGTTGGTAAAGGCTGAGGCAATGGTTGATGGAAAAATAATCATGCATACAACTGATACGCAGTTGAAAGTAAACATCACCGTAACGGCCACTTTGAAACAGGATTTTACGCGTTCTCGATTATGATGCCCGTAGTTGTAACTGGCTACAGGAACAAAGCCTTGTGCAAAACCGGTCAGCGGTACACTGACAAACAGCATCGCACTTTGCATGATGGCCAGTGCACTGATATAAATGTCACCGTATGCCTTTAAGGTTCCGTTCAGGACAAAGCCTACCAAGCTTTCTGTGCTGGCCATAATAAAAGGGGATACACCTAAGGCCAAAATGGAGAGAACCACATTCCTGTTCAGCTGCATGTATTTTCGTTCCAGTCGGAGAGAGGCACGCGAAGAGGTGAGAAAAGAAAGTACCCATATTGCACTACAAGCTTGAGAGAGTATCGTAGCCAGAGCAGCTCCCTTTACACCCATCTGAAAGGTGAAAATAAAAAGTGGATCGAGAATGATGTTGAGTAAGGCTCCGATGAGAACCGAGTACATGGCAATAGTCGGACGTCCCTGGGTATTGATAAAGGGATTTAGTCCTACAGATACTTCCACAAACAGAGTTCCCAAAAGATAAATAGACAAGTAATCCATTGCATAACCGATTGTATGGTCGGAGGCACCTGTAAAGCGTAGAATCGGTTCCATGAACAGATAAGTCAGTCCGGAAGTGAGAGCCGTAAAAATAAGCAGTAGTACAAATCCATTACCTAAAATTCTTCCGGCACGCACACGATCGCCTTGCCCCAAGGCAATAGCGGCCAGTGGAGAGCCACCAGCCCCTACAATAGCCGAAAATGAGGAAATAAGAATTATAATGGCTCCAGTTACTCCAATGCCGGCTAAAGCATCAGTTCCTATGTGGGGAATATGCCCGATATAAATCCGGTCTACAATGTTGTATAATAAGTTCACCAACTGAGCAGCTACTGCCGGAAGTGCCATCTTGAAGACAAGAGGTAGTATCCGGTCTGTACCTAAACGTTCCTCGTATCGGTTGTTCATGTGATTACAGTTTACTTTATGTTGTCCTTATCTGTCTCATCTGATGGGACAGGAGATGGAGTAGCAGAGGGTGAGGAAGCAGTTTTTGGGTTTTGTACCTTTCGCTTTTTACTTCGCCGTGTTTTTTCCCATGCTGCTTTGCGCGCTTCGTATAGCTCGCGTTGCCTTTCCAGATAATTGTCGGCCATATTATATTTCTTTTATTTATAGTCTGGTAGTTTTATTAAGAAGATAATGGTCAAGAATGGTCATGGCTGCCATTGCTTCTACAATAGGAACGGCACGAGGAAGTACGCAGGGATCGTGTCTGCCTCTGGCTTTCAGTATCGTTTCATTTCCCAAACGGTCTACGGTAGGCTGTTCCATAAGAACCGTAGCCACAGGTTTGAAGGCTACTCGGAAATAAATATCTTCACCGTTACTGATACCACCTTGTATTCCTCCTGAACGGTTGGTACGCAAGGCAATCTTTCCATTCTCATTATAGAAAATATCATTTTGCTCACTTCCTTTTTGCTCCATGCTGCCGAATCCTTGCCCGTATTCAAATCCTTTTACGGCATTAATGCTAAGCATCGCATTACCCAAAGCTGCATGCAGTTTTCCGAATACAGGCTGACCCAATCCTATAGGGCATCCTTTGATTACACAACTGATGACACCTCCGATAGTATTACCTTCTCCTTTTATTTTATAGATATAATCAGCCATTTTTGCTGCCAGTTCCTGATCCGGACAGCGTACTGAATTTTCTTCTATTCGGGTAAGGTCGTACTGTGTGTAGTCTTTTTCTAAAATGTAAGGGCCCACTTGAGAGGTGAAAGCGGTTATCTGGATACCCAGCTGGCGCAAAGCCAATTTGGCTAATGCACCGGCTACCACTCGTGCAATAGTTTCACGGGCAGATGAACGACCTCCACCACGGTGGTCGCGTATGCCATATTTTTCTGTATAAGTATAATCTGCATGCGAGGGACGATATACATCCTTCATGTTGTCGTAATCGTTGGAGTGCTGATTTGTATTCCATACAGCAAAACCGATGGGACATCCGGTTGATACTCCTTCATAAATACCGGAAAGGAATTCTACTTCGTCTGCCTCTTTACGGGCTGTCGTAATGGCAGACTGTCCTGGCCGGCGACGGTTCAACTCTTGCTGGATAAAATCCATATCGATTACAATTCCTGCAGGGAATCCATCGATTACTCCTCCTATTGCTTTACCATGCGACTCTCCAAAACTTGTGAGTCGGAACAGATTTCCGAATGTATTGTTGTACATGTATTTGTCTTCTCTTATTAGATAATCTACGTTTAAAACTTACTTCCGGCTCCACCGCCTCCAAAGTCTCCTCCTCCAAAATCTCCACCGCTGAAGCCACCACCACGACTGCTACCTCCAAATCCACCTCCAAAGAATGGACCTCCTAAGAAAGGACCACCGCTTCCACCATGATGATGGAAATCGTCGTCTCTTTTACGTTGCTGTCGTCGTTGAGTATATCCGCAATTGTTGCAGCGGTATACTGTTTCTTCCGTGCGTATTCCGTTTATTCGCTCTATGGTGCGGCTGGAGAGCGGGCGAAGTGTGTGCTTGTGGCAATTCGGACATTTGTTGCGTTGTCTTACCATATACCATAAGGCCAATGGGACAACTACGAAGCAGCAAATCAAGATGCCTATCAGCAACAAACCGCTTTCTCCTTCTGATGTTTGTGATGTCAGAGGAGTACCCGTTCCGTCTAGCTGCTTGCGTATAGCTTGTACACCAGCCAGCATACCTTGATCCCAATTGCCTTCGGAAAAATATTTGTTCATATACCTTTCCTGGATACGTTTACAGAGTGCGTCGGGCAAGTCGCCTTCAAGTCCGTATCCTGTAGCGAACTGAATGCATCTTTCTCCTGTGACCAGTAGAATTACCAGCCCGTTGTCTTTCCCTTTCTGGCCTACGCCGTTTTCTCTTCCTAACCGGTATGCAAAGTCAAAGCAGTCGCCTCCTTCTATTTGGTTGACTGCTACAACCAAGGTTTGTATTCCGGTTTGTTGCTCCAGCCGATAAAGAGTAGTATCGATTGCCATTACAACTGCATCCGATAAAATGCCATCCGGATTGCTGACATATCGCATACGGTTTTCAAGATGAACCATAGGGACATCTTCTACCCGATATTCCTTTGCTGTTGCGTACAGACAACTGAGTTGAAGTAGCAGGAGGTATAAGAAGGTTTTCAGTTTCATAAAATCAGAATTTTACTTCCGGCGCTTTTTCGCTGCCTTCTTCAGCTTCAAAGTATGGATGCTTTTCGAATCCGAGCATACCGGCTACGATATTGCGTGGAAACTTACGGATCGCCGTATTATATCCACGTGCAGTTTCGTTGAATTTACGACGTTCTACACTGATTCTGTTTTCAGTACCCTCTAACTGTGCTTGTAGTTCTTTAAAGTTTTCGTTGGCTTTCAGTTCAGGGTAGTTTTCTGTTACAGCCAGCAAGCGGCTCAGTGCACTGCCTACTTCACCTTGTGCACGCTGGTAAGCTTGCATCTTTTCCGGAGTCAAATCGTCTATGCTTACAGTAGTCTGTGTAGCTTTAGCGCGTGCAGATACTACAGCATCGAAGGTCTCTTTTTCGTGTGCAGCATATCCTTTAACTGTATTAACCAGATTTGGGATAAGGTCTGAACGGCGCTGATACTGGTTTTCTACGTTGCTCCATGCTGTACTGACAGCTTCTTCTTGAGCTACCATCGAGTTGTAAGTAGAAATGAAGTATATTGCAATGACAGCAATAACTGCAATAATGATAATCCAAGTTTTTTTCATGCTTTTGTTTTGTTTTTGATTTGTTTGCTTACAAACATACACAAAATTGCTGGAATAACCGAACGGGGAATTTAATTTTTCAAATAATCTTATGGAGTAAAACGTCTTTTAACCTATACATCGACTATAAGGAATGTGTATAAAAAAGTTCAGCCAATATCTTTTGAAGATACTGGCTGAACCTTTATATCAGTTTATTGTATTTCTGATTTTAGAAGAACAAGTAGCGCTGGTCTACGATGTCGTTCTTTTCTCTCAGTTCGTAAATACACTGCTGAGGAGCGTAACGAGAAATCATGTTAACCAATGTAGCCTGTTCTGTCTTGCTGTCCAATGTTTCAGCGTTTTTATTCTTGTTGTAAACTTGAATCATATAAACACCTGCATTACCTTTAATTGGAGCAGAAGTTGCGTTTACTGCAGTTTTAGAAGCCACAGCACTAATAACAGGTTCGCTTGCTCTTGTTACAGAGATATAAGCCGGAGCTGAGAATGTAACGTGTTTTACTGAATCGCTTACAGCATCTTTCATTCCCTTAACCTGAGCCAAAGTATTAAAGCCTTTCATTTCAGCCATAATCTTTTCAGCTTTCTTGTCGCGGATGATTTCGCTTTTCAACAAATCAGCTACCTGATTGATGTTAGTGTATCCTGCTGGGTTGATTCCTTCCAATGCTACTACCATCAAATGGTCGTTCTCACCACATTCGTACAAAGGAGAAACTTCACCTTCTTTTGCGTCGAATACCCATTTCAAAGCTTCGCGAGTAGATTTAACACCACCTACATAGTGTTCGTCGCTTCTGAAGTTCATACGTGGAAGTACAGTATATCCGTTTTCTTCTGCGTTTTTCTCCAAAGCTTCGATTGTAGTGCTTTGTGCAACAAACTGGCTGAACTTGTTGTAAGTGTCGTTGTAAGTTTCTTTGCTGAATTCTACCGGACATTTTACAATAGCCACTTTGTATTTATTCTGCATTTGTTTTTTGTTCATTACCTGCAGAATGATATTAGACTGTCCGATTTTCAAGTTTGAAATTTCAGAAACAGGCTGTTCAATCAGTGCGTTGATTAAGGTTGCATTCTCTGCATCTACGGTTGTACCTTCCCAACCTCTTGCATTAATCCAGGTAGCTTCTCCTGTCTGTGCATATTTCTTTGCAACTTCTGCGAAATCTGCTCCCGCTTTCAGTGCATTATAGATACTGTCTGCCAATTCAGTTGTTTTTTCATCTGTATCAGCATATACCTGGATCTGACGGAACTGGATAGAATCCGGTGCACTCACTTTAGCTACAATTTTGAATGCATTGTATGAATCGTCTGTCTGATTGTAGTAAGGTCCATATACTTCATTCACAGAAGTAGAATCCAAACGGCTTGCTACATCATTAGGAAGTGCAGATTTGCTGACAGGGATATCTGAATATGCAATAGTAGAACCTGTTGAACGTACGAAAGATACATAATCTTTTGTAGTGCTGATAAGCTGGTTTGTATATTCAGTCACTTCTTCCTGCACAGCTTTGCGGTCAGCATCTGAAGGAACAACGCGTACATCTACATATTTAATATTACGTGTTTCAATAGGCTGTTTGAACGATTCTTTTTTAGAATTGTACAATTCTTTGATTTCGTCTTTTGAAACAGTAATAGTAGAATCGTTGATAGAAGAATAAGGCACTGCAGCCAAAAGCATATCGGTCTGTTCTGTGCGTGCATTGAATGCATCTTCTGCTGCAACCGGATTAGAGATCAGAGATTTTCCAATCAGGTTCTGATACTTTTCAGCCAATAATGTTTCAGCCAAAGTCTTTTCAATGAAATTCCAGAAATTACCCATCTTCTGATAATATTCCACATATTGAGCAGGCATTTTGTTTGCATCCAGATTTGCATAATCTACAAGAAATTTTTTCAGCATATCTTTATCAAATGCACCTGTCTGAGGATTGCGGAATGGAGTCTGCATCAACAGAGGATGAGAACCTGCATTGATAACGGCCTGCAATTCTGCTTTAGTAACCTGCAAACCTAACTTCTCGGCTTCGTTTGCTATTACTTCGTTGGTTACGTATGTATTCCATACTTGGTCTTTTATGTTTGTCAACTGGTCTTCGTTCAGAGAGTTTAAACCGTTTGTCAGTTTAATTACCTCACTCAATTCGTCTACCATTTGTTGATACTCCTGTGCGGAAAGTGTTTTTCCATTAACTTCCCCTACGTCTTGCTTGCCTTGATGTGGTTGGAGTATTTTCCAAGCATCACCTGCGATAAATGCAAACAAGGCAAGACCAATTACAATGACCAATAAAGGTCCTTTGCTTCTAATTGTTTGTAAAGTTGCCATTTAAAGTTATTTTTATTATTATGTTTTCTTCATTTAGGGCACGAAGATACAAAAAATGCAAATTAATATCTATTTTATGGTAAAAAAAACAGCTATTTATTTACTTTCAGTTTGACTAATTCGATTTTAGTGCTTGTCACTTTAATTATTTTAAACTGAAATGGCTGGATATTTATGATTTCATGTACCTTCGGTATGCTTTGATATTCGTGTAAGATAAATCCTCCGATAGTTTGGTAATCATCGCTTTCGGGTAATCCTAAATCAAAGAGTTCATTGGCTTTCTCTATTTCCAATCTTCCGGATAAAATATATTCATCCTCTCCGACGGTTTTAGCAACAGTAGAATTTGTATCGTGCTCATCTTCGATATCGCCTAATAATTCTTCTACTAAATCCTCCATGGCGATAATACCTGATGTACCTCCAAATTCATCCACAACTACTGCTAAAGAGCGTTTTTGCTGCATGAATAGTTGCATGAGTTTATGGGATCCCATTGTTTCAGGAATAATAGGGATAGTGCGTATGCCTTTTTGCCAGTTAGTAGTTGGGTTGAACATCTCAGAAGAATGGATATAACCTATTATATTATCAATATTCCCTTGGAAAACGATGATTTTGCTGAGTCCACTTTTTATAAATTCCTCTTTCAGTTCTTCTATTGGAGTAGAAATGGATACAGCGATAATTTCTGTACGAGGAATCATGCAGTCGCGTGCCTTAATGTTGGAGAAATCAAGTGCATTCTGAAATATTTTTATTTCAGCTTCAATTTGGTCATGACTTTCAGCTTCTCCTATACTACTTTGTATAAAGTAATCTAAATCTATTTTTGTGAAAGCTTTATCTGTTGCTTCCTTGTTGATTCGGGTGCCAAATAAACGTAGCACGCATGCTGAAATAAAGGAAGAAAAACGGCTGATAGGGTAGAGTATTACGTAGCATATAAATGTAGGAATAGCAAAGAAACGTAATGTTGCATTAGGGTTTATCTTAAACAGGGTTTTAGGCATAAACTCACCTGTGACCAGAATAATTAAAGTAGACAGAATGGTTTCTATTGCTACTAATGCCGCTTCATTACTGATTAAATCTATTAAAATGTAGTGTTCAATCAATTCTGCCATCCATATACCGTATATTACCAATGCGATGTTGTTTCCTACCAACATTGTCGATATAAAGTTGTTTGGATTATGGTAGAAGGTGGATAATATGCGTGTAGAGATATTATTACTACGTTCCATTTCAAAACGTAGCTTGTTTGATGAAACAAAGGCGATTTCCATTCCTGAAAAGAATGCGGAAAACGCCATAGAAATAAGTATCTGTATAATAAGTCCCATTGTGTGGTACTGAATATGCTATTTGTTGGTTGTTGTATCTGAGGGGGCGGTATCTTCTACCAAGAAAATACCTGTATTATTGAATATCTGATATTCTGTCATTTGTTGGTTCGATTCAAAACCGTATCCAGTCAGTACCCGGTCTACTTGTTCGATTCGAATAAATTTATCTGAATAGATTTTTTCTTTTTCTTGATCCCAAAACATGAGTTCGGTATCAAATTTATCTCCCTTTTGACTTCTGATATGTACATTGCTGCGTAATTCCCAAAGCTTTTTCTGCTCATAATAATAAGCTGTATCAGCTTCGATACTGGCATCAATATTAAAAAGAGTATCAAATTTTTCCATATATACTCCTTTCTCGAATGCCCAATAGGGAGGATTTTTTTGGCTATAAATTAACCATTCATCTGTAATGATTTTGTAGCGAATCATACCGGAGTCGGATATGTAGGTGGTAACCCCTGTAGTTCGCATGTCAGGCAGGGAGTCTTTTTCATTGACTGCTTCTGCTATGTTCTTTTTATTATTGTTACATGCTGGCAATAAAAGAAACATAACAGTTGCCCATGTGGCAACTGTTATGTTTAAAATAATTGATAGCTTTTTATTTTTCAGTCTAGCCGACATAAATTATCTGATTGTTGTTGTTTCACCAATCCATCCGCCAATAGTTACTGAACTACCTTTTTTCAATCCCAAGAAGAAGAGATCTTCATCTTTCGGAGTGTATGCAGAATATGTATTGATCAGTTTTTGAGCTTCTTCAGCTACACTAGGATCTACATTCTTAGCACGTTGCAATTTGTCGATTGCAGCAAAATATACACATTTATTCAATGCAGCTTCATCGCTCCAGTTAGGACTTGCAGCATACATCTGAGCAATCAAGATATATGCTTTACCACTATTAGGGTTGAATGAAAGAGCTTTGTTGGCATATTGTCTTGCTTTTCCGTACATTTTTTTACTCATCAGCACAACAGCTGCGTTATAGCTGTTTTCTGCTTTTGCCATAACATCCTGTTCCAATTCAATTGCTTGATCGAAATAGCTGATACTCTTATCCAAATCACCTTTCTTGTAATACATGTATCCACATCCGGCAGCAGTAGCGGCAGTTGGTTCAATTGCGTGTGCAGCTTCTGATGCTTCAAAATATGCTTCTTCGTTTGTACATTTCAGCATCTGCATTACAGAGATAACCTGTTTCAGGTAATCCAGGTTAGATTTGTTCTGTGCAACTTTCGGACCATAGATAGCCTGCAGGTTTTCGCAACTTGCTGCTCCACTATTGATGAAGTATGCATCTACATTGTCTTTTGTTGTTTTCAATAATTTCTTTGTGCTCTGTTTGGTTGCTGCTTTCAAAGCTTCTTCAGCATAACCAGACGCTGTCAGATAGTCTTGAATGAACTGTTCTTTGTGGGCATCATCAGTCTTCAGTTTGCGAGAAGAAATATCCATCAAATCCTGGAACATGAAATAGTCTGAGTTTTCTTTTTCCAGATCGATCGCTTCTTTAGTCATCTTGTAAGCAGTTTCTACATCAAGGTTGCTACCTGAGAATACGATATAATCATGAGCTTTCATACCCAAGATAGAACCTTTTGTAGCTGGTGTTCTAACCAGACCGTTCAATTGGTCTAAGTACTGGATGCGCTGGTCATGAATAGCCATCAGTTCGTTGAAATAAGCTTTTTGCTGTGCAGCATCTTTGGTAGAAGCAATCAGAGCACGAAGGATTTTAGCACCATTGGTATAAGTACTAACCTGTGCGATAGGAGCTTCGGTAAATACGGCTTTCCATGGTGTGTAAGCATCCTTGTAGTTGTTTGTTTTTACATATTCAGTATAAATACTGATATTTTTCAGACAACGAAGACTATCTTCACCATGTCCAAAACGTGATCCGTCTTCTACTCCTTTCTGAGCAAAAGTTGCTGTAGTTCCTAACGAGAGAACGCACAACATTGTAAACATTTTCATTTTCATTGTATATAAATTTAATTATTTATTATTGAGTTCTGGTTAATTAACTCTCCATTTCATAAACCAACGTTCATTAAATGTCAGTCCTAATTTTATTACGAAGCGATTTTCGGACAACATATTGGATATAGATGGTTTAACATGTATATATTGTCCTGTAATGTTTAGTATCGTTTTTCTTTGGAATAAGAATAGAGGTAAGCCAAATCCAGCACTGACTCCATACTCAGAAGGACCATTTATATCACCTAATTTTAAATAGGGAGTAGAGTAATATGCTCCTGCACGATATCTTATTCGTTTAAAATAGTTTCTACCTATAGGGTTTGGTAAAAATTCCGCTCCTACTGCAACTTTTGAACGATCTTTATAAGCATCAGTTTGGTTATTGTATTTTACATTTGACCATTTTTGTAAAGTGTAATCCACTCCTAGAGTCAGGTTCTGTTTACGGTTATAAGCTACACCTAGTCCAAAAGTATGAGGGATGCCATATGAATCATTGATAGTAGTGCTATTGTTAACTACATAATCAGAATTATCAGTTATTTGTATACCTTTTTCTTCACTGGAATTCAAATTATGCCCTAATCCATAGGTAAGTCCCAATGTCAGATTATCATCTTTGGAAATAGGTTGTGTATATTGTACTCCAAAGTCTGCAGTGAAACTGTTTACTTTAATTTTATTGTATGTGATACTGTAATCAGCAGTTGTATTAAAGCCAACTTGTGTCTGATAAGTAATGTCTCCATATAGATAGCCAAAATTGGCTCCAATAGAAAGATTGTCTATAATTTTAAATCCTAATCCTCCAAATACCTGCTGCAATCCTCCTTCTCCGGTAAAGATGCTTGTTTTAGTGTATTCACTTCCTGCCAATGGGGTTGTAGTAGTAAAACTATATCCTACTGTTGAGTAAGGAGTGAAACCTACAACCATACCCAAACGGGGATGCAGACGGAACTGCATGGCGATATAATCAAAGCTTGAGTTCTTCGCTTTGGCTTTTACTCCGTTCTCCTGATAGTTAGAGCTTTTTAAACTCATGCCTAAATCAAACATAAAAGACAATGAATCGACGGCAGAATAAGATGCGGGATTCATTACATTAATATGCTTACTGTTGCGAAGGCCATAACCTATTCCACCCATTGCTGCATTATTCGCAAAAGCCCGATCGGCTAAGTCTCCTAAGCCATATCTTGTATAAGGAGAGTTAGAGCTTGTCTGGGCGCTTGCAGTAAAAGAACCTGCCACAAACAATGCACTAAGAAGAACTTTATTACTTAACATTATAATTCAATATTCTGTTTAAACCTTTCAATACTAAAAATCTATCTGCAAAGATGATACTTTTTAAGTTTGTATCAAAAGAAAATTTATCCCCGCCAGTTAAAAAAACCAAAAGATCGGGATATTTCTTTTGCATAAGGGTGATATATCCCATGATTTCAAATTCTATGCCTTTGATGACTCCTGATCGGATAGCTGTTTCTGTATTATATCCGAAATCAGGTGTGTCTCCGTTTTTCTCTATTAGAGGCAGTTTTTCACAGCATGCATTAAGGGCATTAAAACGTGTATAAATCCCAGGCGATATATTTCCTCCCCAATATTGTCCTTTTGCATCAATAAATTCATAAGTCAGTGCTGTTCCGGCATCTATAACTAATAAATTTTTCCCGGGAAAAATATAATTGGCTCCCACTACAGCAGCTAAACGGTCCATTCCCAACGTTTGTGGTGATTTGTATAAATTGGTAATAGGCACGGGCGTTTTATATGACAATTCCAATATTGGCATATTCAGTTTGGCCAATTGTTTTTTTATAGTATTGCTTAGTGTAATGACAGATGCGATAATACCCTTTTCTATTGGGTATTTGTTGCAAAGCATAGTCAAGCAGTCTAAAGAGTGATTCGATCCTCTTAAAACTTCTATAACTTCATCTCCGTCGAATACAGCTAATTTAGCAACTGTATTTCCTATATCGATTACTAAATTCACGTTTAATCTGTTTTTGTGTCTGCAAAGTAACAGAAAAATAAATAGAATCTGCAATAAAAGTCGTGATTTTATTTAACAATATAGAATATAGGTGTACATTTGTGGCCGGATTTTAATAAGATTTGATATAAAATTTATTAGGAATGAAGAAAATAAGGCTTTGGCTCGTGTGTATGTGGCTGGCGGTGTTTAATGTACTTCATGCGCAGCAGGATAGTCTTCAGATTAGCTTGTTGACCTGTTCGCCTGGTACAGAAATATATTCTTTGTTTGGACATACGGCTCTACGTGTTCAGAATTTTTCCCGTAATCTTGATGTCGTATTTAATTATGGGATGTTTAGTTTTAATACTCCTCATTTTATATATCGTTTTGTAAAAGGAGAAACCGATTATCAATTAGGGGTGATTCCTTATGTCTATTTCGAGGCTGAATATGCGGAGCGAGGTTCTTCGGTGTACCAGCAGGTACTTAATCTTTCTGCAGAAGAAAAACAAACTCTATTGCACTTGTTGACGGAAAATTATTTACCCGAGAACCGTACTTATCGCTATAATTATTTTTATGACAATTGTACAACTCGTGCGAGAGACCAAATAGAAAGATGTATAAAGGGAACAGTGGTTTATCCGGACTCTTTTCCTAATCGAAGCTTCAGAAGCATTGTACATGAGTTTACCGTAGGGGCTGCTTGGGATGAATTGGGGATCGATTTATGCTTGGGAGCAGAAGCCGATACTCCAATTGATAAACGACAACAAATGTTTTCTCCTTTTTACATGAAGGAATATGCCTCTGATGCCTATATTATCGGAGACAATGGACAGAAGCGTCCGCTGGTGTTAAAAGAGGAAAAAGTAGTTGATGTAGCTCCTGCAGAAATTCATTCTTCTTTTTTATCTCCACTTTGGTGTGCCACTTTTTTATTGGCTATATCGGTATTAATTGGCTGGTGGCAATGGCGTCGTAATAAGATTTGCTGGATTTGGGAACTTTTATTGTTCGGCGCTCAAGGAATAGCGGGATGTATTATAGCCTTTTTGTTTTTCTTTTCTGTTCATCCCACTGTGGGCTCAAATTGGCTGTTGATTTTGTTTAATCCGATACCTTTGTTGTATTTGCCTTTTATGGTTTATTTCTCAGTAACGCGTCGGAAAGGCTGGTATCATGTCGTGAATATGGTATATTTAACACTTTTTATAGTGATATTCCCGTTTTGTTTGCAAGAATTTAATTTAACAGTGTTACCTTTGGCACTGAGTTTGCTGGTTACATCAGCGAGCCACGTATTAGTATTGAGCAAAAAACAATGATGAAAGACCGTATATTAACCTCCTTGATTGCTGCCGTAGTTATTACAGGATTACGGGCACAAGCTGTATCGCCTGTTCCGAAATTGGTGATAGGATTGACTATTGACCAGTTAAGGGCAGACTATATAGAAGCATTTTCTTCTATGTACGGTGAACGGGGATTCAAGCGTCTTTTTAAAGAAGGGCGTGTATATTGTAATGCTGAATACGATTTTATTAATATAGATCCGGCTTCAGCTGTCGCTTCTATTTATACGGGGACTACACCTTATTATAATGGTATTGTGGGGGCAAGATGGATGGACCGCAATTCTTTACGCATTATTAAGGCTGTAGACGATCCGGCACACATGGGTATTTATACTTCTGAAAGCACTTCGCCGCAACACCTGTTGGTTTCTACTTTGTCGGATGAACTGATGGTTGCAACACAAGGCAATGCCGAAGTATACTCCATTGCTCCTACAAGAGAAATGGCTGTTTTGTCGGCAGGACATGCAGCAAAAGGAGCCTTTTGGATTAATGATGAAACCGGAAAATGGAGTGGTTCTACTTATTATGGTTCATTCCCGGAGTGGGTGACAACATACAATGACAGAGACGGATTGGATTTTCGTATCGGTAGTCTGGTATGGGGACCTTATTTGCCTGTGACAGCTTATCGCTATATTACATCTGATGTAAAGCAACTTACATTTAAGCATAACTTTTTTGACGAACGGGCTGAGAAATACAAGCGTTTCAAAACGAGTCCTTACGTAAATGATGAAGTAAACAGATTGGTTCGTGCCTGTCTGACTAAAACAAATATCGGTAAAGATTATATTCCAGATCTTTTAACCCTTTCCTATTATGCCGGAAACTATGCGCATAAGACGAATACAGAGTATCCTATGGAGATTCAGGATGCTTATGTGCGTTTGGATAACAGTATCGGCGATTTGTTGGAAATGGTCGACCGTCAGGTTGGTCTTCAGAATACGTTGTTTTTCATTACCTCTACCGGTTATGTGGATCCAGATCCAAAAGATCCTGAACAATATCGCATTCCGGGAGGAGAATTCCATATCAAGCGTTGTGCTGCCCTTTTGAACATGTACCTGATGGCAATTTATGGCCAGGGGCAATATGTGGAAACTTATTACGACCGTCAGATTTACTTGAATCATAAACTGATTGAAGATAAGAAACTGAACCTGACAGAAGTGTTGAATCGTGCGTCCGATTTCATTGTACAAATGAGTGGGGTGCGTACTGCTTATTCTTCACAACGTCTTTTATTGGGAGCATGGACTCCGAAAATAGAGAAAATCAGAAACAGCTTTAATGTAAGTTGTTCGGGGGATATCTACGTAGAAGTCCTGCCCGGATGGTCGGTTGTTGATGAATATTCTCATCATACCAAAACAATTCGAGATACTTATGCTTCTGTTCCTGTTATTTTCTTAGGACATAATATTAAGCCCGAGATCCTATATACGCCGGTGAAAATGACTACTATTGCACCGACTATTTCTCATTTCATGCGTATACGGGCACCGAATGCTGCTTCACAGTCTCCATTAACGGGTATTCGTAAATAATTTGTGAAGAATACTCGTAAGATAATTAGCAATTTAGTTATCTTTGCGCGTTCACTTTTTTAAATTATACATTTTTTGATAATAATAAAAACAACAATACACAATGGGATTTAATGAATTTATAAGCAAGCTTTTCGGAAATAAGGCTACTCGCGACATGAAAGAGATTCAGCCTTGGGTAAACAAGGTGAAAGAGGTTTATCCTGAAATAGCCAAGTTGAGCCACGATGAATTGCGTGCAAAAACAGAGGAACTTAAAAAGTATATCAAGGATTCGGCTGCCGAGGAAAACAAAAAGATTGAAGAACTGAAGGCAACTATCGAATCAACTGAATTGGAAAAACGTGAAGCCTTGTTTAACCAGATTGATAAACTGGAAAAAGAAGTACTCGACAAGTACGAACAGGCTTTGAATGATATTTTACCAATCGCTTTTTCTATTGTAAAAGATACAGCTCGCCGCTTGTCTGAAAACGAAGAAATTGAAGTAACAGCTACTGAACTCGACCGTGAACTGGCTGCTCAAGGAAAAGATTTTGTTCGTATTGAAGGCGATAAGGCAATCTGGAAGAACCACTGGAAAGCCGGAGGCAACGAGATGAAGTGGAACATGGTACATTATGATGTACAGTTGTTCGGTGGTGTGGTATTGCATCAGGGTAAGATTGCTGAAATGGCAACAGGTGAAGGTAAGACTCTTGTTGCAACTTTGCCTGTGTTCTTGAATGCGCTGACCGGAAATGGTGTACACGTAGTAACCGTCAATGACTATCTGGCAAAACGTGACTCGGAATGGATGGGACCTTTGTATATGTTCCACGGTTTGCGTGTAGACTGTATCGATAAGCATCAGCCTAACTCAGAGGCACGCCGTCGTGCTTATATGGCCGATATTACATTTGGTACAAACAATGAATTCGGTTTCGACTATCTGCGTGATAATATGGCTATCAGCCCGAAAGACCTGGTACAGCGTAAGCATAATTATGCCATTGTCGATGAGGTTGACTCTGTATTGATCGACGATGCGCGTACACCGCTTATCATTTCAGGTCCGGTACCTAAGGGAGACCAGCAGCTGTTCGAAGTATTGCGCCCGCTGGTAGAACGACTGGTAGAGGCACAGCGTCGTCTGGCCACTCAATATTTGGCCGATGCCAAACGTTTGATTGCATCTGATAAGAAGGAAGATGTAGAAGCAGGTTTCCTTGCTTTGTTCCGCAGTCATAAGGCGTTGCCAAAGAACAAACCGCTGATTAAGTTCTTGAGTGAACCGGGAATCAAGGCTGGTATGTTGAAGACCGAAGAAATCTACATGGAGCAGAATAACAAGCGTATGCCTGAAGCTGTAGAGCCTCTGTATTTCGTTATTGATGAAAAGATGAAGAGTGCTGACTTGACAGATAAGGGTGTAGACTTGATTACAGGTAATTCGCAAGATCCAACCTTGTTTGTGTTGCCTGATATTGCCGCACAATTGTCAGAATTGGAAAATCAGGCAGGATTGACCGATGAAGAAAAATTGGCAAAGAAAGACGAATTGCTTACCAACTACGCTATCAAGTCAGAACGTGTACATACCATCAACCAGTTGTTGAAGGCTTATACAATGTTCGAAAAAGATACAGACTATGTAGTAATGGACGGTCAGGTTAAGATTGTCGACGAACAGACCGGTCGTATTATGGACGGACGCCGTTGGAGCGATGGCTTGCATCAGGCTGTAGAAGCAAAAGAAGGTGTGAAAGTAGAAGCTGCTACTCAGACATTCGCTACCATTACTTTGCAGAACTATTTCCGTATGTATCATAAATTGTCGGGTATGACCGGTACTGCTGAAACAGAAGCTGGTGAGTTCTGGGATATTTACAAGTTGGATGTAGTAGTTATTCCTACTAACCGTCCGATTGCACGTATCGATATGAACGACCGTGTGTACAAGACAAAACGTGAAAAATACAAGGCTGTAATCGAAGAAGTCGTGAAGATGGTGGAAGCGGGTCGTCCGGTATTGGTGGGTACTACTTCTGTCGAGATTTCTGAAATGTTGAGTAAGATGCTTACCTTGCGTAAGATTGAGCATAATGTATTGAATGCGAAGTTGCATCAGAAAGAAGCTGACATTGTGGCAAAAGCTGGTCAGAGCTCTACTGTAACTATTGCAACCAATATGGCCGGTCGTGGTACCGATATCAAGTTGAGTCCGGAAGTGAAAGCAGCCGGAGGTTTGGCGATTATTGGTACGGAACGTCATGAATCACGTCGTGTAGACCGTCAGTTGCGTGGTCGTGCCGGACGTCAGGGTGACCCGGGTTCTTCTGTATTCTTTGTGTCATTGGAAGACGATTTGATGCGTTTGTTCTCATCAGACAGAATTGCTTCTGTAATGGATAAGCTGGGCTTCAAGGAAGGTGAAATGATTGAGCATAAGATGATTTCAAATTCTATTGAACGTGCACAGAAGAAAGTCGAAGAAAATAACTTTGGTATCCGTAAACGTTTGCTGGAATACGATGACGTGATGAACAAGCAGCGTACTGTAGTTTATACTAAACGTCGTCATGCTTTGATGGGTGAACGTATCGGTATGGATATCGTAGATATGATTTGGGAACGTTGTGTCAACGCGGTAGAACAGCCTACTTTCGAAGATGCGAAGATGGAAATTCTTCAGACACTGGCAATGGAGGCTCCATTTACAGAAGATGAATTCCGCGGAACAAAGAAAGAAACTCTTGCAGAAAAGACTTTCGAAGAAGCAATGACATTGTTTAAGCGTAAGACTGAACGTATGGCTCAGATTGCCAATCCGGTGATTAAGCAGGTATACGAAGCGCAAGGTCATATGTACGAAAACATTATGATTCCTATTACCGACGGTAAACGTATGTACAATATTTCAGTCAACCTGAAAGAAGCATACGAAACAGAATCGAAGGCAATTGTCAAGGCATTCGAAAAGGCTATTCTTCTTCACACTATCGACGAAGGCTGGAAAGAAAACTTGCGTGAACTGGATGAGTTGAAACATTCTGTACAGAATGCAAGTTACGAGCAGAAAGATCCGCTGTTGATCTTCAAGCTGGAATCTGTAAACCTGTTCGATAATATGGTGAACAAGATCAATAACAATACAATTTCTGTATTGATGCGTGGTCAGATACCGGTACAGGAACCGGAACAGGTACGTGAGGCTGCTCCCGAACCGGAACGTCCTCGTCAGCAGTATCGTGAAGAGAAGCAAGATTTGACAGATCCTAATCAGCAGGCAGCTGCAGGACGCGACACAAGAGAGGCAAAACAGGAGCCTTACCGTGCTGAAAAAACAGTAGGCCGTAATGATCCTTGTCCTTGTGGTAGCGGACTGAAATATAAGAACTGTCATGGTAAGGATAAAGCTGAATAAAATATTGGATTAATATAGAGAACTCCCAGATGAAAGGTAATTTTCATTTGGGAGTTTTTTTATGTGATTCATTTTCTTTGCTGTGGTATGAGAGTTCTTTTGAGTGGTTTATGGGGAATATCCTTTTAGTAGTATCAGTTTTTTCTTTGATGCAAGATAAATTCTTTTTCAAACATTATTTGCTATGTGAGAAATCTCTGTAACTTTATATTAAATCTTTTACTATCGAATTGCTTTAAAATTAAAAAGACCGGAAAATGAAAAGAAATTTTATTTTAACTGTATGTTTTCTATTGTCCTTATGTGTAAATGCACAGGATAAAATGGGAGAATTTGAGAAGAAAGTTTATGTATCTGAGGCAGGAGATACTTTAAGATATCGTTTGCTATTGCCGGAAAACTACGATGAAAACAAGTGTTATCCGCTGGTCTTGTTTCTTCATGGAGCAGGAGAAAGAGGCTGTGACAATGAAAAGCAGTTGTTTCATGGAGGACAGATGTGGCTTAATCCAGTAAATCGTGAAAATTATCCGGCTTTTGTGCTTGCTCCACAGTGCCCGGATAGTTGTTACTGGGCTTATGGAACCCGACCTGTGTCGTTTGTACCGGAGGAAATGCCACTTTCTACAGACGATGTGCAGATTACCAAGCTTCTTAAGGGACTTCTTGACTCATACTTGTCCCTTCCTCAGGTTGACAAGAAAAAAGTGTATGTGATGGGACTTTCTATGGGAGGAATGGCCACTTTCGACTTGGTAAGCCGTTATCCGGATGTGTTTGCTGCTGCTATTCCTATTTGTGGTATTGTAAATCCGTCCAGACTTGCCGTAGCAAAAAAAGTTAAGTTCCGCATATTCCATGGTGATGCAGACGATGTAGTTCCTGTAATTGGTTCCAGATCTGCCTATAAGGCACTAAAGAAAGCCGGTGCCAAGGTAGAGTATATTGAGTTCCCCGGATGCGGTCATGCCAGCTGGCATCCTGCTTTCAACTATCCGGATTTTATGAAATGGTTGTTCAGTCAGAAGAAATAAATAAAAATCACCCTCATAAGGGGGTGATTTTTATGTTTGTGGACCTTTGTCGTTTTTCTTACGTAAAAAGAAATTTCTTTACTTCATTTCTGCTTTGTTTCGTACGTACACCTTATGGCTTCCTTTTCCATGACAACCGATTCCGCTTTCCGGTGTTCTGCTCCATAATTTAAGTTCACTGGCAGCTTGGGTGTGTCTTAATCCGGCAATCTCTTCGTATATTTTTACAGTCAGTATCTCGTGAGACTCCAGATAAGTCTGTGCTATTTTCAGACGCTCTTCAGGAGTATACTGTGTATGCAGGCAGCCATAGCTTTGGGGGCCTTTTTTCAGTTTGCATTGCATGGCGGTATTTAGGATAAGTGTTTTATCCGGGCGGAACAAAATGTTCGATACACCGATGTGCCGGGCATCGGTTCTTGTCTGGCAATCTGTTTCTATCTCTTTCCGGACTGACAGTGCTGGAGTAAAGGTACCAATCTCATCCAGCTTCACGGAATAGCCGTTAGCCATTTTATAGGCAATCATTTCACTCAGAAGAGTCAGTATACCCATAATTTCACTTCGGCTGAAGGTAGAATATTTCTCCATTTCTTTGGCAAGTTCTTTGGAGGAGTAGCGGCCTCTTAAAATCATTTTAGGAACAAGGATGGTTTCTCCCTCGTGGTTGAGGTCGTTCATTCTCTGCAATGTGTAATTAACGCTCATGGTTAGATAAAATTTAAATGATGGTTATAGATTAAATTGTAATACATGAAGGATTGTATTCAGCGACGTCGGCTATACATCCGGCGTAGCCGTTTGTACGGTCAGCGCCATTGGCTACACAGCCGGCGTCGTCGGCTATACTCCTTTTCAGGCAAAGATATAGCTGCCTAAAGTTCATATTATCTATTATGTCCGATGTCGATGGATTTGAGAAGAAATCAGCACAAAATTTTTCTTAAGTCAGTGTGTGCTGCACAAGCCGGTTAATGCTTCAATCTCTGGAAACAATACTTTATAAGCCGTGCGCATAAGGTACTTTAACTCCTTTTCTTTGCATTTTTTTCTTTTTATCTTTTCGGTATTGCGAATTTCATTACCTTTGTTTACGAACGCTAAAGACAAGATTTATGAAAAAATATATGATGTGGGCCTTGGCATGCGTGCTTTCTTCTTGTACTTCTGTACGGATTCTTTCGTTTGAAGAACTTGCTCCGGCCAAGTATAATTTCCCTGCAGATGTAAGAACAGTAGCAGTAGTCAATAATATGCCGGAACTTTCTTCAACTTCAGAAAAGGGAGTTCTTACGTTAGGAGAACTGAATGCGGACGGTAAGACTGCGGCAGAGGCACTGGCTACTTCTCTTGCCGATTCCAGATATTTCTATCAGGTGGTAATTTGTGATTCGGCTTTGTGTGCGAAAGATAAAGTTCATGCCGCCTTGTCGCAGGAGGAAGTGAAGAAACTTTCATCCGATTTGGGTGCCGATTTGATTTTTTCCTTGGATCGCGTAATGATTCATACAGCCAAGGAAGATGTTTTCTATCCGGAATGGGCAATGGTGTGGCAGGCAGTAAAGGTAAAAGTGACTCCGGTGTTGAGCATTTATGCTCCCTTCCGTGAAAAGCCGTTGCATGTAGTTGCTGCTACAGACAGTGTATATTGGGATATGTCCAATCTGCCTTCGGATAAGCAGCTGATGGCTGAAAGTGGTCAGATGGCAGCCTCAATGTTGACTAGTCAGCTGGTTCCGTGCTGGAAGACAGTGGAACGTTCTTATTTTGGAGGAGGATGTGTGGAAATGCGTGATGCTGAGGTTTGTGTCGGTGAAAATGACTGGAAAGGAGCGCGGGAGTTATGGACCGGATTGTACAAGCGCTATAAGAAAGGCGGATTGAAAATGAAGGCTGCATATAATGTCGCACTGTCGTATGAAATGGAAGGGGATTTTGACAAGGCAGAAGAATGGCTGGACAAGGCAAAATCTCTTTTGAAATCGGGAAGTGATGACGTACGGATGCTGGCTTTGTATGAGAAGCAGCTGAAAGCAAGAAAGGAAACTACTTTGAAATTGAATATTCAAATGAGCCGTTTTGGAAACAAATTCTGAGAATAATTCTTGCAGGAATGATTTTTTTTGTACATTTGAAGTATAAAAAGAAAGGCATAGCATATGAATATAAGTGAACATTCGCACTTTTCGATTATTTCTGCTTTGAAAGAAGCTTTATGCAGATATATTACAGGAAGTGAAGGTTCTGTAGTTACAGATATCCATTTACAGCCCAAACAAGATAGCGGCGAATTTATTGTTTTTAATGACGATGACGAAGAATTGGCACGTACTATCGTGGATGAGTGGGTGGATTACGATAAGGATGATTTCTATACAGAGGTGGAATCTTTGCTGCGTTCGGAACTTACAGTATTGAAGGACGAGGGTCTGCTGGATAAGTTATGTTTGTTGAAGCCTTTTTCTTTTGTTTTGGTAGACGATGAAAAAGAAACTGTAGCTGAACTTTTATTGGTAGACGATGAAGAAACACTTTTATTGAATGAAGAGCTTCTTAAGGGACTGGACGAAGAACTGGATGCTTTTCTGAAAGATTTGCTTGAAAAATAACGGAAAAGAAGAATTGTCGGAACTTTCAGAATAAACAAGGTAAACTGCAATTTGCCCCGAAGGACGGGAAGTGATTCACCGGATAATTTGAAAGATTGTGGGCAGATGTTATAAAATAAAAGGCTGTGTCGGAAGAATATTGTTTTCTTTGGACACAGCTTTCTTTTTTGGAAGGAGAGTATATGGGAGAACGGATTACATTTCGAAAAAACGAGTGCTTGCATATGGTAAACCCGCATTGGCGAGGCAATCCTACGGTAAAGGGTAAATTCTTCAATCGCCAGCATCGTTGGCGTCCTGGAATGGGGAGCGTGTTGAAATGGCGTTTCTCCCCAAATCCGCAGCGAAAGGAAAAGCGTACTGTAAAATGGAATCCCAAGATACATTTTTTACGCTCGCTGGATAATGTGGTAGGTAATTCTCTGATATGGCTGGGACACAATTCCTTTTTCTTGCAGTTGGGTGGAAAGCGCTTTATGATTGATCCGGTATATGGCAATATCCCTTTTGTAAAGCGCCGTAGCTTGTTTCCGGCCAATCCTTCTATTTTTCAGCATATCGATTATTTGTTGATCAGTCATGATCATTTCGACCATTTGGACAAGCCCAGTGTGGCTCGTTTGTTTGCCGATAACCCTCAGATGAAGCTCTTTTGCGGTATTGGTACCGGAGTCTTGATTAAAGGATGGTTCCCGGATATGGAGGTGATAGAGGCTGCCTGGTACCAGCAATATCAGGACGGTGATTTGAAACTGACTTTTCTTCCGGCACAGCACTGGAGCAAGCGTGGGGTCAGTGATGGGGGAGAACGTTTGTGGGGAGCATTCATGATAGAAGCTGGAGGAATTGTAATTTACAATAGTGGAGATACAGGGTATGCTCCTCATTTCAGTGAGCTTCCTCATTTGTTCCCGCATATTGATTATTGTATGGTAGGAATAGGGGCTTACAAACCGCGCTGGTTTATGAAACCTAATCATATTTCGCCTTATGATGCACTGACTGCTTCGGCAGATATGCAAGCCTGTCTTACGATTCCGATGCATTATGGTACATTCGATCTTTCGGACGAGCCTCTTTTCGATCCACCTCATGTGTTTAAGGCAGAAGCCAAGAAGCGGGATATGTCTGTATTGTTGCCGGAATTGGGGGAGGTAGTAAAACTGAAGCCGATGAGATGAATATCTTTTGATAAGAAGAAAACGAAAAATCTCCAAAGCAACCGGATAGAGGTACTTTGGAGATTTTCTGTATAGTGTGATAGTTGTTTTAATCCAGTTTCAATACGGCAAGGAAAGCTTTCTGCGGAACCTCTACTGTACCAATCTGCTTCATACGTTTTTTACCTTTCTTCTGCTTTTCAAGCAGTTTACGCTTACGGCTTACGTCACCACCGTAACATTTGGCTGTTACGTCTTTACGTACTGCCTTGATGGTTTCCCGGGCAATAATCTTGGCTCCGATAGCAGCCTGGATAGCAATTTCAAACTGTTGGCGTGGGATAAGCTCTTTCAGTTTCTCACACATACGGCGTCCTAAATCGTAAGCATTGTCGAAGTGGGTCAGTGTGGAGAGTGCATCCACCGATTCACCGTTCAGCAGGATATCCAGCTTAATCAACTTAGACGGACGGAAGCCGGACTGATGATAGTCGAATGAAGCATATCCTTTTGAAATGCTCTTAAGCTTGTCGTAGAAGTCGATGACAATTTCTCCAAGAGGCATCTTGTAATGCAGTTCCACACGGTTTCCGGAAATATAATCCTGACGTACCAGTTCACCTCTTTTACCTAAACACAAAGTCATGATAGGACCGATGTAGTCGGTTGCAGTAATGATAGAAGCGTCGATATATGGTTCTTCGATGTGGTCTATCAAAGTAGGGTCGGGCATACCGCCAGGGTTATGTACCTCTTGTACTCCTCCCTGTTTGTCGTATACCATATAGGATACGTTAGGCACAGTGGTGATGACATTCATGTCGAATTCGCGGTCGAGTCGTTCCTGTACGATTTCCATGTGGAGAAGTCCCAGGAAGCCGCAACGGAATCCGAATCCCAAAGCCAGTGATGATTCGGGCTGGAAGGTCAGTGAGGCATCATTCAACTGCAGTTTTTCCAAAGATGCACGCAGGTTTTCATAATCTTCGGCTTCAATGGGGTAAACACCGGCAAAGACCATCGGTTTTACTTCTTCGAATCCTTCGATGGCTTTGTCGCAAGGACGTGCAATGTGAGTGATGGTATCTCCAACTTTTACTTCTTTTGAAGTCTTGATGCCGGAAATGATATAACCTACATCTCCCGTTCTGAGTTCTTTACGAGGAACCATATCCATTTTCAGTACACCCACTTCATCGGCATCGTATTCTTTACCGGTATTGAAGAATTTCACTTTGTCTCCGGTACGGATTACACCGTTCACTACTTTAAAGTAAGCGATGATGCCTCGGAATGAGTTGAATACAGAGTCGAAAATCAGAGCTTGAAGCGGAGCTTCTTCGTCTCCGGTCGGGTGGGGGATACGTTCTACTACAGCCTGAAGAATGTCTTCTACTCCCATACCGGTCTTTCCGGAAGCACGGATGATGTCTTCCCGTTTGCATCCCAGAAGGTCGATGATTTCATCTTCTACTTCTTCGGGCATGGCACTGGCCATATCGCATTTGTTCATAACCGGGATGATTTCAAGGTCATGTTCCAATGCCATATAAAGGTTGGAGATGGTTTGTGCCTGTACGCCTTGTGAAGCATCTACTACCAGTAATGCTCCTTCGCAGGCAGCGATAGAGCGGGATACTTCGTATGAGAAGTCTACGTGTCCCGGAGTATCAATCAGGTTGAGAATATATTTTTCCCCTTTATAATTGTATTCCATCTGGATAGCATGGCTTTTGATGGTAATGCCTCGCTCACGTTCCAGATCCATATCGTCGAGCATCTGTCCTTCGGTCACTTTAATGGTCTGTGTGTACTCCAGCAGACGGTCTGCGAGTGTCGACTTTCCGTGGTCAATGTGGGCAATGATGCAAAAGTTTCTGATATTCTTCATCTGTGCTTTATAAATTAAAGTATTAATGGTGCAAAGGTAAGAAAAAAACTTGATACTCTAAGCCAGTTTAACAAGAGGCTTGCAATGTAATCATTGTTTTTTATCTTTTACAGCAGGATGAAATTTGAGTGTTTTTTCTTAAATTTGCAATTTAGGAAATGCTGACCTGGTTAGTCGGATAAAAAACTGTGGCTGTGTAAACAGACAGAGGAAAAATAATGAGTCTTTGATTAATTGTATTTGTTTGCTATGGAAAAGAAGATTGTCGTTTCATCGCTTGGGCCTGCAGAGGCCATGAAGGAAATAGTGAAGAAACTGTTTGTCTTTAAAGGTCGTTCCCGCCGTTCCGAATACTGGTGGGGTATGTCGTTGACTTATGTAATATTGGGTGTATTTTCGGCAACTTTCCCTTTAGGGCCGACCGCTTCACCGTTCTTTCCATTGTATGTTTTGGGAGGGATCTTTTTGTGGAAGTGTATATTGCTTCCGATGGGAGTAAGGCGCTTGCATGATACGGGAAGAAGCGGAGGATGGGCATTTTTCGATTTTACGCTGATGCTTGTGTATTTGCTTTTGTTGGGAATGGAGGAGTGGAAATTTGTACAGGCTGCAGATGGTATGGAAGGAATGGAAGCCGTCAGGATGATGAGCAATACTTTGCTGAAATATGTATGGCTGCACATTTTATGTTTTCTCGTTCAGTTGATATTAATTGTTTTATTGTGTTTTGATAGCCAAAAAGGAGAAAATAAATATGGCAAGTCTCCCAAATACATAGAAGTGGAAGCGTAAAAATGCAGAATATAAGTTTTCGTTCGGGGGAGTATCGCAGTTTCAACAACTTTTATTACTTTTGCAATCGCATATTACGTTAATTATTAAAACAAACGATATAGAAACAATGGAATTAGCTAGTAAGTATAATCCCGCTGATGTGGAGGGAAAATGGTATCAGTATTGGCTGGACAATAAACTATTCAGTTCGAAACCTGACGGACGTGAACCTTATACCGTCGTTATTCCACCGCCAAATGTGACCGGAGTTCTCCACATGGGACACATGCTTAACAATACCATTCAGGATATTCTGGTACGTCGTGCCCGTATGATGGGGAAAAATGCTTGTTGGGTACCGGGTACTGACCATGCTTCTATTGCAACAGAAGCAAAGGTTGTGAATAAACTGGCACAGCAAGGTATTAAAAAGACTGATTTGACTCGTGAGGAGTTCTTGAAGCACGCATGGGCTTGGACAGAAGAACACGGAGGTATTATTCTGAAGCAGTTGCGTAAATTGGGGGCATCGTGCGACTGGGATCGTACAGCCTTTACAATGGACGAAGAACGCAGCAAAAGTGTAATCAAGGTATTTGTCGACCTTTATAATAAAGGTTTGATTTATCGTGGGGTTCGTATGGTAAATTGGGATCCGAAAGCCTTGACAGCATTGAGTGATGAAGAAGTAATTTATAAGGAAGAACACAGCAAGTTGTTTTATTTGCGTTATAAGGTAGAAGGTGACGCAGAAGGACGTTATGCAGTTGTTGCAACTACTCGTCCTGAAACAATTATGGGTGATACTGCAATGTGTATCAATCCGAACGACCCGAAGAACCAGTGGTTGAAGGGTAAGAAGGTGATTGTGCCGTTGGTGGGCCGTGTGATTCCGGTTATTGAAGACGACTATGTAGATATTGAGTTCGGTACAGGATGTTTGAAGGTAACACCTGCTCACGATGTGAACGACTATATGTTGGGTGAGAAATACAATTTGCCGAGCATTGATATCTTCAACGATAATGGAACTATCAGTGAAGCTGCTGGTATGTATGTGGGTATGGACCGCTTCGATGTTCGCGAACAGATTGAAAAAGATCTGGCTGCAGCAGGTTTGTTGGAAAAAGTGGAAGCTTATACCAATAAAGTAGGTTTCTCTGAACGTACCAATGTAGCTATTGAACCGAAACTTTCTATGCAGTGGTTCCTTAAAATGCAGCATTTTGCAGATATGGCTTTGCCACCTGTAATGAATGATGAGTTGAAGTTCTATCCGGCTAAGTATAAGAATACTTATCGTCACTGGATGGAGAATATCAAAGACTGGTGTATCAGCCGTCAGCTGTGGTGGGGACATCGTATTCCTGCTTATTTCTTGCCGGAAGGTGGTTTCGTGGTAGCTGAAACTGCAGAAAAAGCGCTTGAACTTGCTAAAGAGAAGACTGGTAAGCAGGATATGAAGTTGGAAGACCTTCGTCAGGATGATGACTGCTTGGATACTTGGTTTTCTTCTTGGTTGTGGCCTATCTCGTTGTTCGATGGTATCAACCGTCCGGGAAATGAAGAAATCAAATATTACTATCCTACTTCCGATCTGGTAACAGGACCGGATATTATCTTCTTCTGGGTAGCCCGTATGATTATGGCTGGTTACGAATACATGGGTGATATGCCGTTCAAGAATGTATATTTCACCGGTATTGTACGTGATAAGATTGGCCGTAAGATGTCAAAATCATTGGGTAACTCTCCAGACCCATTGGATTTGATTGATAAGTATGGAGCTGATGGTGTACGTATGGGTATGATGTTGGCTGCACCTGCAGGTAACGATATTCTCTTTGATGATGCTTTGTGCGAACAGGGACGTAACTTCAACAATAAGATTTGGAATGCATTCCGTTTGGTAAAGGGATGGAATGTAGCTGAAATTGAACAGCCGGAATATGCGCGCTTGTCTACTGAGTGGTTTGAGGCTATGTTGGCTAAGACAGCTGCCGAAGTAAACGATCTGTTCGGAAAATATCGCTTGAGTGAAGCCTTGATGGTTGTTTATAAATTGTTCTGGGATGAATTCTCAAGTTGGTATCTGGAAATGGTGAAACCGGCTTACGGACAGCCTATCGACAGCGTGACTTTTGAAAAGACTTTGGGCTTCTTCGATACATTGTTGAAGCTGCTTCATCCGTTTATGCCTTTTATTACAGAAGAGCTGTGGCAGCATATTTACGATCGTCAGCAAGGCGAAAGTATCATGACACAGACTTTGGATATGAATGTTTCGTTCAACGAAGCTGTGATTGCTCAGTTTGAAGCAGTGAAAGAGGTGATTGGTGGTGTCCGTACTATCCGTCTGCAAAAGAATATTGCACAGAAAGAAGCATTGTCTTTGGAAGTAGTAGGAGAAAATCCTGTAGAGGCTTTTGTTTCTGTTATTGCAAAATTGTGTAATTTGTCGGCCATTACTTCTGTAGAAACGAAAGCAGAAGGAGCTGCAGCCTTTATGGTAGGTACTACAGAGTATGCTGTTCCTTTGGGTAATCTTATTGATGTAGAAGAGGAACTGAAGAAACTGGAGGCTGACTTGAAATATCAGGAAGGATTCTTGCAAAGTGTATTGAAGAAACTGAGCAACGAGAAATTTGTCAGCAAGGCTCCGGCAAATGTAATAGAAATGGAACGTAAAAAACAGGCTGATGCCGAAACTAAAATTGCAGCATTGAAAGAAAGTATAGCTGCATTGAAGAAGTAAAGCCATCAGTTGTTTCTTTGGTAAAAGCGCAAATACATGTTCAGATCATGTATTTGCGCTTTTTTTTAAATATTATTTTGCTTTATTGAAAAAATATTTAAATTTACTCTAGAAATCATTCTTAAATACAACGAAAAAAGAAAATATTCAAGATTTTTTATCGGACGTATATTAAGTTTTAAATTAAAAATAACCTTACCTTAAAACTAAATACTCTATTGTTGCAGATATAATTTCTTTAATTGAATTCTTCCTTTGTATTTACTTTTGAGAAATGTATTGTTTTATACTGTAAATGATGGAGTAATACCGAATATGAAAAACCATTTGTTTGAATTATCCGATGATGCGCTGATAGAAGGATATCGCGCTGGTGATACTAAATGTTTTGATGTACTGTTGGAACGTTATTCATCTTGTATTCTGCACTGGATTCGTCAGAAAACAAATAACGAGGATGAGGTTGCTGATTTGTATCAGGAAGTTTCGTTGCGAATCTCCCAGAAATTGAAGAGTGTATACGAGGGAAGAGGATATTTCCCTGCGTGGGCACATTGTGTAGTAGGTAATTATTTGTATTCTACTTATCGGAAAAAAAGGCCAGATACGGTCGAGTTAAGTCCGAACTTGCTGAATCATAATAAACTGGCAGCAGAGGAATCGGTCCCTTCTCATTCGGAGGAGTGTTTCCGTATTTTGGAGGCTGTAGTGAAGGAGCAGTCGGAGCCTATGCAACGGCTTATCAGAATGAGATATTGGGAAGACTGTACATATCAGGAAATATCCAATAGAACAGGAATAAATATGTCTACTGTAATAAAACGTTTGAGAACGGTTTGTGCGAAAATGAAGCGCTTGATGAAAGGAAGAGGGATAGATATGGATTCATGATTAAAATAAGTCGACAGGAAGGAGAAGAGAAGACAAAAAGATTATTCTCTTCTCCTTTTTTACTTTTTTTAATGAGAAATTCGGGGTTAACATACACTATAATACAATATTTATAGTACATTTGTCACGCATTTGTAAAGTGTACTTGACAAAAATGGCCAATAAAATAAAACATCTGGGTATTGTGGAAAACATTCAAGGTTCTTACGTTCGGGTAAGAATTCAGCAAACATCTGCTTGTTCATCTTGTAGTGTGAAAGGTCACTGCAATGCTTCAGAAACAAAAGAAAAATTAATAGATGTATATAATCGGAATAATCTTGATTGTCAGGTTGGCGATCAGGTATGGATTGTAGGAGCAACTTCAATGGGGATGAAAGCTGTATGGTTGGCATTTGGCTTTCCTTTTCTGATATTGTTGTCTGTCTTGTTTATTACTATGAGATTGACCGAAGGTAATGAGGCTTTTTCGGCTTTAGTGGCGTTGCTTATGTTAATTCCCTATTATCTTATTATATATATGTGCCGAAATAAGTTGAGTCGGACTTTTGTATTTGTATTGGAAACTATAAAATAATTAATAACCTACTTTTTATTATGAGTTTAATTTTGGTGGCAGTGATTTCATTGGGCGTTATAGGTCTGATTGCAGCAGTCATACTCTATGCTGCTTCAAAGAAATTTGCTGTGTATGAAGATCCACGTATTGGGCAGGTTGCGGAAGTGTTACCGCAAGCCAATTGTGGAGGATGTGGTTATCCTGGATGTTCTGGTTTTGCTGCAGCTTGTGTAAAGGCCGGTTCATTGGAAGGGAAATTATGTCCGGTAGGTGGACAACCTACTATGGAGAAAGTGGCAGCTATTTTGGGATTGGAGGCTATGGCTTCAGAACCAAAAGTAGCAGTAGTAAGATGTAACGGTACTTGTGCGAACCGTCCAAAGATTACTCACTACGATGGAGTACGTTCGTGTGCTGTAGCACATGCAACTTATGGAGGTGAGACCGGATGTTCTTTTGGTTGCTTGGGTTGTGGAGACTGTGTAAAGGTCTGCCAATTTGGTGCAATTCAGATTAATCCGGAGACAGGTCTTCCGGAAGTAGACGAAGAAAAATGTACGGCTTGTGGTGCTTGTAGCAAAGCATGTCCGCGCAATATTATTGAGATTCGTCCGAAGGGAAAGAACAACCGTCGTGTGTATGTACAGTGTGTGAACAAGGAAAAGGGAGCGGTAGCTCGTAAAGCATGTACTGCTGCTTGTATTGGTTGCGGTAAGTGTGTGAAGGTTTGTCCGTTCGAAGCCATTACGTTGGAAAACAATTTGGCCTACATCGATCCGGCTAAATGTAAGTCGTGCCGTAAATGTGAGATGGAATGTCCGCAGGGAGCAATCATTGCGAAGAACTTTCCTCCTCGCAAAGCTAAATCAGCTGAAGCAGTAGCAACTCCGGTTGCTCCGAAGGCTCCGGTTGAATCTGCTCCAAAAGCAGAAGTTGTCAATCCGGCATCTGCATCAGCTACTGAATCGGCACAGGCTCCGAAAGCAGAAGCTTAATTAACTTAAGTCGTAAATACTAATAAATAATATAACAGTGAAGACATTTAGAATTGGTGGAGTTCATCCAGCAGAAAATAAATTGTCAGCCGGTAAGGCAATCGAAACATTGGCTCTGCCCAAGCAGGCTGTGTTCCCTTTGTCTCAGCATATTGGTGCTCCTGCTACTGCTATCGTGAAGAAAGGCGATGTGGTAAAGGTTGGTACCAAAATTGCTGAGGCCGGAGGTTTTGTTTCGGCAGCTATCTTCTCTTCTGTATCCGGTAAGGTGAGTAAGGTTGATAGCGTAATTGACGCAAGTGGTTATCGTAAACCGGCTATTTATATTGATGTAGAAGGAGATGAATGGGAAGAAACTATCGACCGCAGCACAACTTTGATTAAAGAGTGCAGTCTGTCTCCGGAAGAAATTGTTGCAAAGATTAAAAATGCAGGTGTAGTTGGTATGGGTGGTGCATGTTTCCCTACTCATGTGAAACTGACTCCTCCTCCGGGTTGCAAGGCCGAATGTGTTATTATCAATGCAGTGGAATGTGAACCTTATCTGACTGCAGACCATCGTCTGATGCTTGAAAAAGCAGATGAAGTACTCGTGGGGGTAAGCATTCTGATGAAAGCTGCAAAAGTAACAAAGGCATATATCGGTATAGAAAACAATAAGCCTGATGCAATTAAGCTGATGACTGAAAAAGCTGCATCTTACCCAGGCATTGAGGTAGTACCTTTGAAAGTGAAATATCCACAGGGAGGTGAAAAACAGTTGATCGATGCCGTAATCGGTCGTCAGGTTCCTGCTCCTCCTGCTATTCCTATCAATGTAGGAGCTGTGGTGCAGAATGTAGGTACTGCTTATGCCGTATACGAAGCAGTTCAGAAGAACAAACCTTTGTTCGAACGTATTGTAACCGTTACAGGTAAGTCGGTGAAAAATCCGTCTAACTTCCTTACTCGTATGGGAACTCCGATGAGCCAGCTTATTGAGGCTGCCGGCGGACTGCCGGAAGATACCGGAAAGGTAATCGGAGGTGGACCGATGATGGGTAAAGCTTTGGCCAATACAGAAGTTCCTATCTGCAAAGGTAGTTCAGGTGTATTGCTGATGAACGAGAAGGAGGCACGCCGTGCAGAACCAGATCCTTGTATCCGTTGTGCGAAGTGTGTAAGTGCCTGTCCGATGGGACTGGAGCCATTCCTTTTGGCTACTTGTTCGGCACATGAAGACTGGGAACGTGTAGAACACGCAATGATTATGTCTTGTATTGAGTGCGGTTCATGTCAGTTTACATGTCCTTCACATCGTCCGATGCTGGATTATATTCGTTTAGGTAAAGGTAAGGTGGGTGGTATTATCCGCGCACGTAATGCTAAAAAGTGAGTTTTTAAGTTCTTAAGTTCCTAAGTTTGTGATGGACGCACGGTTTGCAGCCATATAGACTTATAAACTCGGAGACTTAAACTCAAAAACTTACAAACTCAAAAACTCAAAAGTTATTATGGCAAATAAATTAATAGTATCGTTATCTCCCCACGTGCATAGCGGCGACAGCGTACAGAAAAACATGTACGGTGTAATTATCGCTTTGATACCTGCCTTGCTTGTATCGTTTTATATGTTCGGTCTGGGAGCTGTCATCGTTACGCTGACATCGGTTGTAGCCTGTATGTTCTTTGAATGGGCTATTACCAAATTTATATTGAAACGCAGCCGCAATACTATTCTGGATGGCTCTGCCGCTCTTACAGGTTTGTTGCTGGCATTCAATCTTCCTTCCAATCTTCCGTTATGGATTATTATTATCGGTGCGTTGGTAGCTATCGGTATAGGTAAGATGACATTTGGTGGTTTAGGATGCAATCCTTTCAATCCGGCTTTGGTAGGACGTGTGTTCCTGCTTATCTCTTTCCCTGTTCAGATGACTTCATGGCCACTTACTTCTCAGTGGACTTCTTACACTGATGCTGCTACAGGTGCTACTCCTTTGGCCCTGATGAAGCAGGCTGTACACGGCGATACAGAAGCACTGAGCCAGTTGCCAAGTGTACTGGATTTGTTCCTGGGAAATAATCCTGGTTGTGTGGGCGAAATCAGTGCAGTAGCATTGTTGTTAGGTTTGGCCTATATGCTGTGGAAGAAAATCATTACATGGCACATTCCGGTTTCTATCCTGCTCACCGTATTTGTATTTGCTTCTATTCTGAATCTGGTTGATCCGGTGAAATATGCAGGAGGACTGACTCATCTGTTTACCGGTGGTTTGATGTTGGGAGCTATTTTCATGGCAACCGACTATGTGACTTCTCCGATGAACCACAAGGGAATGCTTATTTATGGTGTAGCAATTGGTTTCCTGACTGTAGTAATCCGTACATTCGGTGCATATCCGGAAGGTATGTCTTTTGCTATTCTCATCATGAATGCATTTACTCCGCTGATTAACACCTATTGTAAACCTAAACGTTTTGGGGAGGTTGTGAAGAAATGAAAAAGTTAGAATCATCTTTGAAGAATATGGCTTTGTCGCTCACTGGATTTACAGTTGTTGCCGGTGCATTGCTGGGATGGGTGAACGAAGTAACAGCCGAACCGATTGCACAGGCCAATGCCAAGACATTGAGTGATGCAATTGCTGTGGTGGTACCCGGATTTGACAACAATCCGGCTGAGGCTCCCGAAACTATCGAGGTAAGTGGAGTATCGTACAAAATCTATAAGGCTACTAAAGGTGGAGAATTTATCGGTGCGGCCGTAGAATCTTCTTCCAACGGCTTTGCCGGAACGCTGACTGTGCTGGTAGGTTTCGATCCGGAAGGAAACATCATCGATTATTCTTTGTTGAGCCATTCGGAAACTCCGGGCTTGGGTTCGAAAGCTGCCGACTGGTTTAAGAAAGGTGCCAAAGGCGATATCACCGGAAAGAATCCGGGAAATGCTCCTTTGGTAGTAAGTAAAGACGGAGGAGAAATAGATGCCATTACTGCTTCTACAATTACAACCCGTGCATTTCTGCAAGCTGTAAACAATGCGTATGCGGCTTACAAGAATCAGCACGTAGACGGAACCAGTGGTGCTACTTCTCAGGCTAAGAGCGAGAATACAGAAAACGTAGAAAACAATTAAAAGGAGGAATAGACTATGAATAATTTTAAAGTATTGATGAACGGGATTGTGAAAGAGAATCCTACGTTTGTACTCCTTTTAGGTATGTGTCCTACGTTGGGTACTACTTCTTCTGCCATCAATGGTATGGGTATGGGATTGGCTACCATGTTTGTATTGATTTGTTCGAATGTGGTTATTTCATTAATCAAGAAACTGGTGCCTGATATGGTACGTATTCCTATCTTTGTGGTAGTCATTGCTTCGTTTGTGACTTTGTTGCAGATGATTATGCAGGCTTATGTTCCGGCTTTGTATGCTACATTGGGATTGTTCATTCCGTTGATTGTAGTAAACTGTATCTTGCTGGGACGTGCAGAAGCCTTTGCTGCCAAGAATACTCCGTTGGCTTCTTTCTTCGACGGATTGGGAATGGGACTTGGTTTTACCATTGCACTGACTATTCTGGGTGGTGTACGCGAATTCCTGGGTACAGGAAAATTGTTTAATATAGCCTTGATGCCCGAAAATTACGGTATGCTGATTTTCGTATTGGCACCGGGAGCATTCATTGCATTGGGTTACCTGATTGCAATTGTAAACAAACTGAAGAAAGCTTAACTCCTAAAAACAAAAAGAAGATATGGAATATATATTGATATTTATCACCGCTATATTTGTGAACAACATTGTGTTGTCACAGTTCTTGGGTATCTGTCCGTTCTTGGGAGTTTCTAAGAAGGTGGAAACCGCAATGGGTATGGGAGCTGCTGTGGCTTTCGTACTTACACTGGCTACTATTGTAACTTATCTGATTCAGCATTTTGTACTGAATCCTACAGGATTGGGTTACTTGCAGACTATTGCCTTTATTCTGGTAATTGCTGCATTGGTACAGATGGTGGAAATTATTCTGAAAAAGGTATCTCCCTCTTTGTATCAGGCATTGGGAGTATTCCTTCCGTTGATTACAACTAACTGCTGTATTCTGGGTGTGACTATTCTTGTTATTCAGAAGGAATACGATCTGCTTACAGGTGTAGTATATGCTTTCTCTACAGCACTTGGCTTTGCTTTGGCTCTGATTGTATTTGCAGGTATTCGCGAACAGTTGAGTCTGGTAAATATTCCGAAGGGAATGCGTGGTATGTCTATTGCTCTGGTAACAGCTGGTTTGCTGGCTATGGCCTTTATGGGCTTTTCCGGAGTAGATAAGGGCCTGGCTGTATTGTTTGGCTTGTAATAATTCAAGACCTTCTCTCCGAGAAGCGGAGAGAAGATTTTTCTGATACACTGTCGGCGGTGTTGGTTTCATGCTTAGAAAGCAGAGGCCAGCACCGCCGATGTTTTTTTGCATCCTTTCCTCCAATGTTGGTTTGTGATAGGAAGTATTGCAAGAAAGATAGTTTGGTGTAGCCTTTCGCGAAGAGTAGAAGAATGCGCACTTCGCTTTATCCGACGTCGTCGGCTTTACATCCACTGTCGTTGGTTTTATAAACGGCGGCGTTGAATGTAAAATCGACGTCGTCGAATGAACTTTCTGATTGATACCATGCCTTTATGGGTCAGCTATCGGAATGATAAGTATCCGGTAAACCACGTTGCAAATCTTGTGAATTAGTTCCGAATCGGTGCTATTCGTAGTCGATTCGAAATTAATAGTATCTATTCTTCCGTCGTTTACGTATCTGGAAAGTCTTGGAGGAAGCGTGTATGTATATTCGATGGCTTTACCCATGCAACTTTTACTTGTACAGCCTACTGATGTATTGAATCGTCTGTGTGGCCAGCTTCCTGTTTTCTTCCAGGGTATCCATGTACTTCCTTCTGATATGTGCCCAACAGCCGACCATCGTAATTCCTAATGGAATATAATGTATCCCGTGATGCCATCGCGTACGCACTACTCATACTCCTTTTTCGCCTTATGTTTCTCATTGACCGAATCAGGTTTACCTAAGATACCGGTATTCAGATGTTTGTGATGCAGTACCATGCCGCCTAGTTCCCAATGCATGAGTTTTATGCGGTCACGGTTTATGAAGATATACACATTGCCGTTGTAGGGGGCTGCCCTATGATGCCGGTGATGATACCGCTGAGAGTAAGAAAACTTTTGCGCATATCAGTCGGGCGGTTATACAACAGATAGCGCATGCTGTCATTATGGCTCAACATGGCTGAAGGCCTGAATGATTGCTTAACTTATAAGTCACTTTGTGCTCTTTGCAGTAGTTCATTATCTCTACTACTTCTTCTTGTGTCATCATAACTTTGTATGATATAACTCAAGACTCTATATTGAGACAATTTACTGAATGCTTGCTGTTATTTTTTCTCAATATTTTGTTCCATAAAGGATGAATCCAGAACAAGTCATAATTATGCTTTATATCTATATAGTTTATTTTATTAAGATTTCCTTTTACGGAGGGAGGTGCTTTCATTTCGCAAATTACTTTATTTACAAAGTCAAATTCAATATTTATATTTTTAACAAAACGCCCTAATTTGAGTTCATCTATGCCCTGATGCGAAACTAAAGTATCTTCTTCTTTGAAACTTCTCCCTATATATACGGTCTTCAAATCCGGACAATTATAAAACTGAATTCCTTTCCAGGAAATTAATTTCTTACCGTCTTCTACTATTACCGACTTAAGGTTTTTGCAATTATCAAAAGCTCCATGCTCTATACGCTCAATAGAATTTGGTATTACGATTTCATTTATACCAGAGCCACTGAAAGCATTGCAGCCGATAATTTTAACAGATTCGGGAATTACCACTCTTTGAAGACTCTTACAATCATAAAAAAAATTATCCGGTATATAACTTATAAATTCTGGCAAATGAATAGTCGTTAGTTTCTTTTTTCTTTTCAGCAGATTCTTTCTTAATTTAAGTTTCTCTCTTTCGTGAATTCTTTTCCTGTGATATATGATATTTGATAAATCCAGCATCTCTAAATTATCCATATATTGCATGAAATACAAATCATGGATATTGATGAATCCGTTAATTTTAAGATGTCTTACCTTTAATAGATTATTAATTCCTATTTCCTTCCTCAGTATCCCACCCTTGTATAAATTCAGGTTAAATATTCCTGTAAACATATCCTTTGATGAGCGCCCCGAGAAGATTACATAAAAAATACCCTTAACTGTGTTAATATACTTTTTTACCATATACTTTAATGTTTCCACAAGAAAGTTAGATAACAAAAAAAAAAAACTCTAAAAATTTATTCTCTGATATAACCAAAGCAAAGATAATAAAAAACTATTATCCGGATGCACTTTGAAATATGTAAATTACCGAATGCTCACAGCTCCTCTAATCTTGATTTATAAGTCACCTGTGATAATCTTCATGTTTTCATTATTGGTAGAAAAAATACGGGTTGAGTCATCCATATACCAAACATACCGATCCAACAGGTGATTCATTTATTCCTCTTAATATTAATCATACTCCTACAATTCCTACCTCATTATGCGGCAATTGTTCTTCTAGGGAAGGTTCCGTAACTGCTTATTTAGAACTGAAAGGAGCCAACTCTTGTTTGATACTGTTTCTGTCAACGGAACATTTTCTACGTCAGTAATGATAGGTTGAATAACTTACACCTATCCGTTGAAGGTACGACTTCAACGGCAGGTTGCTTTGTTGCACCTGCAATTCTAATTCTTCAAATTCTTGTCTGTTATAATAATTGAGGTTCGATTGTATTCGCAACCGCAAAGTTACAACCAAACCTCAAAGTGTAAAAGGTGCATTTCTTCGAATGTTTATTCGGAATGTGCAGGAGAGGGGAGAGTAGAAGAATGAGAATAAAAACAAAGCTTCCGAAAACGAAGGTTGTTCATCTCCAATTTTCGGAAGCTTTTATAAAGAAAGGCAATGACCTTTATCCTTTCTTATATATGCGTTTAGTCGATAAAACGTTTGGTCAGGTTGCCGAACTCGTCAATTCGTCTGTCGCGCAGGAATGGCCACCAACGGCGAACATTCTCACTACGGTTCATGTCGATTTCCACCACCAGGTTTTCTTCTTTCAAGTTGCTTGCCTGTGCCAGAAGTTCACCCTGCGGACCGGCTACAAAACTGTTTCCCCAGAATTGGATTCCGTTGGTCTGTCCCGAAGGATCCGGTTCCAGTCCTACACGGTTTACTGCAATAACCGGCAATCCGTTGGCTACAGCATGGCCTCTCTGTACGGTAACCCATGCTCCCAACTGGCGCATTTTTTCTTCCTGTGTGTCGGTACTTTCCCATCCGATGGCGGTAGGATAAATCAGCAGTTCCGCTCCCTTCAGTGCCATCAGACGAGCTCCTTCCGGATACCACTGGTCCCAGCAAACCTGTACACCCAACTTTCCGATGGATGTCTGAATCGGTTCGAAGCCAATGTCGCCCGGTGTGAAATAAAATTTCTCGTAATAGGCAGGATCGTCTGGAATATGCATTTTGCGGTATTTGCCGGCAATACTTCCGTCTGCATCGAATACTACAGCCGTATTGTGATACAGTCCGGCAGCACGCCGTTCGAACAGGGAAGTCACAAGAACGATATGATAAGCAGCCGCTATTTCACTATAAAAACCGGTAGAAGGTCCGGGAATAGGTTCTGCCAAATCGAACAGGTTAGTGTCTTCTGTCTGGCAGAAGTAAGGAGTGTTATGCAGTTCCTGCAAAACTACGAGCTGAGCTCCAGCCTGTGCCACAGACGCAATGTTGCGGTGCAACTTTTCCAAATTGAATTTGAGGTCGTTGGTGCATGATTGCTGCACGATACCTACTCGGATAGTTCTTTTCATAATTTTATAAAGTGTTAGGTCTTACATTTTCGGGATATTGCATTGTTACACAGTGCAGTGAACCATGCTGTTTGATCAGTGCCTGGCAGTCTATGCCTACGATTTCTCTTCCGGGGAAAGCTTCTGCCAGTACAGATGCTGCCTTACGGTCGTTCTCCGGCTGATTGTAAGTAGGGTAGAGTACAGCCTCGTTCATAATCAGGAAATTTGCATAAGTAGCCGGAATGCGGAGTCCGTCTTCATCGTATACGGCATCTGCCATTGGCAGCGGAAGGAGGCGATAAGGTTTTCCGTCTACTGTACGGAAGCTCTTCAGCTGTTCTTCCATGGCATGCAGTGCTGTATAGTGCTCGTCGGTTTCGTCGGTGCACTGTACATACACAATAGTATGATCCGGACACAGGCGGGCTAATGTATCAACGTGACTGTCGGTATCATCTCCTGCCAGAAAACCATGATCCAACCATAATACCTGACGAAGATTAAAGCGTTCTTTCAGATACTCTTCTATCTGTGCGCGGTTCATGGTATCGTTACGGTTAGGGGCCAGCAGACACAGCGAAGTAGTCAGAAGAGTACCCTCTCCGTCGCTTTCTATGGAGCCTCCTTCGAGAACAAAGTTGCGGCAGTTGACATATTCTCCCTGTACTATTTTCTGTTCGTACAGATGGCTGTTGATAAGATTGTCTTTGTCGGCTGCAAACTTCATTCCCCATCCGTTGAAACAGAAGTCAAGCAGGATAGGATGGTTCTGTGCATCCAGCAGAGTAATGAAAGAGTGGTCGCGGGCCCAAGTGTCGTTGGTCGGACAGCTTGTAAAATGAATGTTTTCCTTGTAAGGAGAGTCTTTTAATATCTCGGGAAACTCAGGGGCAACCAGCAGCAGCGGTTGTCTGCTGGCTATTGCTTCGGCTATCTGAAGGAAGCAAGCTTCTACTTCGTCCAGCATATAAGCCCAGTCTGTATCAGCATGAGGCCATGTAAGCTGGATATAACTTTGTTTGTGCCATTCGGCAGGCAGAAAAAACGTTGTTTCCATATTTATCTTGTTAGTTTGTATTTTTTGTTTTTTTATCTTGTGAGGTCGGTTGGATGGCCTCGGGTTTATAAGATGCATTTTCTTTAGAGCTTCGTTTTCCTCTTCGGCGAAGGAAAATCCAGTCGAAAAGCTCTCTCCAGTTAGTGAAATCTTTCTTGTACATAAATCCGATACCCTGAGTAGTCAACGTAGATTTGGTAAAGTATCGGTCGTTTGTCTCGTTGTATCCTTTCAGACGGAATTCTCCGTTTTTGGTAAGCAGCCACATTGCTTCGAAGTCGCCCACAAAGTTGGTGTTCCGCATCGGATTGTCACGGTATCCGAAGTTTCCGTTTATAATTAGCCGGTTGTTCAGTAATCTTCCGGACAAGATGGCTTCGGCTTCTACATCTGTCCATCCTTCCTGACCGGTACTCAGACTGGTTCCTACGTTCCAGTTCTGGCTGTCTATTACCTGCGAGAGCATGTTGTTCAACTGACCGGAGAGCGTACTGAAAGCCAGTGAACTGGTTGCATTCGACGACTGTGCATTGTTGGCATAATCGTAAGTGTAGAATTTACCAATTCCCAGCAGGTAGATAATCTGAGTATTCATCTGCTCTTCCGTACTGGTCAGACTGCGTACCAGTTCCCGGTCTTCGTCGCTGACAGTCGGCAGGTCGAGATCGAACGTTAAGGTAGGAGAGGTCAGATTGCCGGACAAGTTCAGAATACAGTTTACCCTTACTGTTCCCTTATTTGTAGAAGCATCTGCAATCAAGTCGTTCAGCGAAGCAGAGTTGACAGTATAAATAGCCTGCACATTCAGATTCGCCTGCTTAGGATTACCATTGAAAGATACCGTTCCTCCGGACTGGAGTATAAAGTCTTTTCTGATGATATTCTGCATACTCATCTTATAGATACCTTCTTCGATGTTATAATTTCCGAACATCTGGAAATCTCCTTTGTTGAAGAAGTTGATACGAAGGTTGCCTGTTCCGTTTGCAGAGATATAGTCGCCTGCGGCAGGGTCCATTACAATTTTCATGGTAGCAGCCGGTGTGGCCTCTATCTGGAGGTTCAGACGAATATCCCCCGGAGTATCATCCTCATCATCTTCCTTTTCTTCATTGAGATGATGGTATAAGTCGGTCTGTATATTTTCCTGCAGCCGGTGTGGAGTACGGTCTACAAATGTGATGAACTGCGAACTGGTAGCTTCAGCAGCTGTAGTGGTTACGTATACAAATGAAGTTTTTGCATCGGTACGTAAGTTTCCGTCTACACTAAGTCCGTTGACTCCTCCTCCTTGCAGACTGACATTTCCGCTTGTATAGATTTGTCCGTAGAAAGGGAAGTCGGGAGTCTCTTTTTCCGATTTATATACCAGCATGTTGTCTGTATCGAAACGGAAACGGTACAACAGATTCTTGAGTTTTGTATGGTTCAAGTCCCCGTTTACAGTTCCGGTATGTCCCTCCGGGTCTGTTAGTCTCACATCTCGGAAAGAAAAGTGTCCGGGGGTAATTCGCAGTGAATCGCAGCTGGCCTGAAAGCTCGTATTCAGAATATTCACTTTCATTGATACATTGGCATTGGCTGTTCCCTCTAAGTCTAATTGCGAAAATGGGCCGAACAGTCGGATATTGCCATATGTACGTCCCTGCACGTTACTGAAAATACCTTCGATGAATGGTTGTAACAACGCAAGGTTTGTTCCTCCGGCTTGTATATGAAGATCAAGACCTTTCATTTTGGGGGACACATAGCCGTTTACTTTAGTGAACGAAACTGTATCTTCCTTGATGTCTGCAAACAGTCGTACTCCTCCCAGCTCTTTGTCCCATTTACCGGTAATGTCGGCTCTTCCCAGCAGTGCATCATTCAGAGAGAATCCCTTTACATCGAGCCGTGTGTGCATCACCGGATCTTCAAGTACGTGATTCAGATGTACTTTTCCGGTTATCATTCCGTTGAATTTCACGGCATGAAACTCGATAATATCCATGATGTATTGCAGATTGATATTCTTCAGATCTACAATACAGGAATCGGTTTCTTCCTTGCCGATTTTTCCGTTGGCTCTCAGATGCTGGTCTGCATGCTCAAAGAGGAAGTTGTTTACCTCTATATTGTTTTTTTCGACAATAATTTCTGCCGGGTGAATACGCCATACCGTATCATTTAAAATAATTTGACTTGGCTGTATGTCGATAGTGGTATGCAGTTGTTTTTTTTCTTCCGACTGTTTGAAATGAGCCAAAGCTTCCACTTTCCCGCTGAATGTTGTGCTTGTATTATTTCCCCAGTTTATTGTAGTGCGAAGCTTATCGTCCTTGGCTCTGGCTGTCAATGCCAGGTTTACCATGGCACCTTTCTTCATTCTCTTGTTTGCCCTGACGTGGCATTGAAGCATATCTTCGCTGTTCTCACACAATAGTACTCCCGATTCATAGTAGGAGTCATTGTATGTAAATTCGGGCACATATCCTCGGATTTGCAAACGAGTCTGCTCATCGTCGAAATAACCGCTTATATTGGCTGGCATAGACAATTCTACCGGCATATCCAGTACTTTCGAAAAGAATTCTGCATTTTCCAGTGCAAAACGGAAGCGGAAATTGTTGTTGGTTTCAGGTAATTTTTTCTTGGAAGAAACCAATGCCGGTACGTATCGCTGTGCGGTTTTGAGAATACTGGTCAACAGGGTACGGTACGAGTAATTTCCTTCTACGCTACCTTGAATAAAAGGAGAGTCAATGCGTATTTGTTTCTCACTTCTATCTTTGACACTACCGGCAGTAACCGACAAATTAGGCAGGAAATATCGCTGGTCTTCTTCTGTAGAGTTTACCAGTAAACTGTCTATACTGATTTTGCCTTGCATATCGTCGATGGAATGACCGCTGAAATCAGCTGTAAGACTTAATGACAAGTCTTTATTTTTGTACTTGGTTGTCAGGTTCAGATCATTCGGGCGGAAATGTTGTACTACGGCTCTTAGGTTAAAATCGGGTGTCTGCTGTGAAGTGACAAACTTTCCATTGATTTCAATATTTCCGTTGGGGTCGTTAAGGGCTAACCGTCCGTTGAATCCTCCTCCTGTATACTGTCCGTCCAGACTGATGTTATGATATTCGTATTGTTTGTATTCAAACGAAGTAATGTTTCCTTTTATGTACGATTCGGGTTTGTTGTTTCTGTATTTGAATCCTTTCAGTTCTACGTCAAAGCAAGTTTTTCCTAAGGTCTTTTCCTGGTTCAACAGAATACCCAGATTCAGCTCTTTACTGGAAATCTTCCCGGAATATGAACGTAAGCCTGTGAGGGTATCTGTATGCATGGTGACGTTACCATTGACTGTTCCTGCGTTTGAGGTGAAACTTCCTTTTGTGGTGAGTTGCTGTAAGTGGCCGGAAATGTTACCGTTGAACCGGACAAAATCAAGACGTTCTAAAGTTTTTTCTTTATCCTGTTTTCCTGTTAAATTTTGAAGGAGCCACTGCACTCCTTCTTTATTGATTTGAGCTGTTTCCAGATTGCCGGATAAATACATGTTACGCTTGCTGTTCCATTGGTCGGCAGTAGCGTTTCCTTTTATAAGCAGGCTTTGAGACGGATTGGTAACATACAGCTCTGTACATTCCGTACGATTTCCTTTTCCTTTGAATGCAAGGCGCAAGGTAACCGGATCGTGGAAATGCTGTAAAGCCGGAACAAAAGATGCAATATCGGATGGGGTAATTTCTGCATGAAGTTTACCCATGTAGCGTGTTTGTTCGCTGAGCTTAGGCAAAGAATCGAATCCATTGTAGAAAGCTGCAATGGTGTCGATTTGTAATGATGTTTGTGGAAGTGTTACTTCTATGTGGTTCGCTGCCAGATGGCGGCGATTGGCCGTAAGTTTAAGAGCTAATTTCTTCAGCGTAAATCCACTTTGCTCATTGAAACTCATGCGGCGGATTTGTGCATTCAAAGAGTCGCGGCTGAAAGCTTTCAGTGAAAGTGTAGCAGAAAGATTTTCAATACCAATATGATTGCCGTTGAATACTCCCGGAGTAGCAGGAGCCGAAAGCAAATCATAATGTATTTGTCCGCGGCGTATCAATACGGCATTAATACGAAGGTCGATGTTGGATTCTTTTTTTACCGTATCTTTTGAAGCAAAAGTGTCGAGTATAAATTGAAAATTAGGTGCACTATCGGGGGTAGGACGATTTAAACGAGCATTGAGACCGAACAGCTGTACGCTGCTGATACGGATTTTCCCAGATACAAGTGAATGGAGGTCAAACTTAGCTGATAGACGTGCTACTTTCAGCAGTTCTTTTCCCTGCCGGTCTTGTAAGGTTGCATTCTGAATGATGATACGGTTTAGTAATCCTAAATCAATGTTACCAACATTTACTTCTGTCTGTAAAATCTTGCTTAATTCTTGACTGGCATAAACAGACATTTGACGCTGAATGTAAGGAACATTCAGGATGCCTATTATCCCGAAATACAGGACAAGTAGCAGAATGATGGTAAACTGTATGATATGTTTGATAGGTCTTAACCGCATGTTAGTAACAAAAAAGTCATCAAAATTACGAATATCGGAGAAGTTTTCCTACTTTTGGCGCAGAAAACATTATTAATATAAAATAAAAGACAAAAATCGATGAAAAAACACATGACATTGGCATGTCTGTTGGCTACTGCACTTGCTGTACAGGCACAGGATGGGGGAATTACTCAGGAGATGCTCGGGAAAATAAAAGGAGCTTATAAACATACGGCAGCCGATAAGGCTATTCATAATGCAATGGCTGGTACTGATATCAGTGTGTTGGCGCGTAATCAGGAAAGTCTGGCTAATTTTGATACTCATTTTTCTCATAAGGTGGTGTCACATGGCATTACTAACCAGAAGCAGTCAGGACGTTGCTGGCTGTTTACCGGATTGAATGTGCTTCGTGCCCAGATGATGGCTAAATACGGACTTGATGAATTGACTTTTTCTCAGAATTATTGTTTCTTCTACGATCAGTTGGAAAAGGCCAACTTGTTTCTGCAAGGTATTATCGATACCAGTAAGAAGCCTTTGGATGATAAAATGGTAGAGTGGTTGTTCCGTAATCCACTGAATGATGGAGGGCAGTTTACTGGTATTTCTGATATTATTGGCAAGTATGGTGTCGTACCTTCTGAAGTGATGCCGGAAACATATAGCAGTGAAAACACAGCTCAGATTAGCCGGCTGGTAGGATTGAAGTTGAAAGAGTTTGGTCTGCAACTTCGTGAGGAAGCATCTAAAGGCGCAAAACCATCTGCACTCGAAGCTAAAAAAACAGAAATGTTGGGTACAGTATATCGGATGTTGGCTTTGGCTTTTGGTGAGCCGGTTGAACGCTTTTCTTGGACTATTAATGGAGTGACAAAAGAATATACGCCGCAATCATTCTACAAGGAATTCTTGGGTAATGATTTGACCAATAACTATGTGATGCTGATGAATGACCCAAGCCGTGAGTATTATAAGTGTTATGAAATAGATTTCGACCGCCATGCATACGATGGAAAGAACTGGACTTATGTAAATTTACCGGTAGAGGATATCAAGGCGATGGCGATTGCTTCTATTAAAGACAGTACAATGATGTATTTTTCGTGTGACGTAGGTAAATTCATGGACCGCCAGCGTGGTGTTCTTGATTTGCGCAATTTTGATTATGAATCGTTGATGGGAACTACATTCGGCATGGATAAAAAACAACGTGTTCAGACTTTTGCCAGTGGCTCAAGTCATGCTATGACATTGATGGCTGTCGATTTGGATGAAAACGGTAAGCCTAAAAAGTGGATGGTGGAAAATAGTTGGGGAGCATCTTCTGGATATCAGGGGCATATGATTATGACCGATGAATGGTTTGATGAATATATGTTCCGTCTGGTAGTAGAAAAGAAATATGTTCCGGAAAAAGTATTGGATATCCTGAAACAGAAACCGGTTCGCTTGCCGGCATGGGATCCGATGTTTGCTTCTGAAGAATAACAGTTTCGGCTATGAAGTTAAGTTACTTGTTGGGAGTGTTGTTTTTTACCTCGCTGGTCTCTTGCTCTTCTCAAAAGGGGAAAGATGGCTGGAGACTTGTTTGGGAGGATGAATTTGAAGGAACAGCGTTTGATACAGCTACATGGTCAAAGATTCCCCGATGGCATCCGGAATGGGCACAGCATATGTCCGATAATGAGGCATGTTATGAAATGCGTAATGGCAATCTGGTGCTGAAAGGTATTATGAATCCCGACAGAACCAAGGATACACTTGCTTATATTACAGGAGGATTGTATACCAAATACAAGCGGGCATTTTATGGGGGCCGCATTGAGGTGAAGGCAAAGTTGGAAGGATGTACAGGAGCATGGCCTGCTATTTGGCTGAAGCCTTTTGAGGAAGAGAAATATGTATGGCCGACAGGGGGTGAGATTGATATCATGGAGCGGTTGAACTATGATTCAATTGCTTATCAGACTGTGCATTCGGTTTATACCCAACATTTAGGGATATTGGATAATCCGAAACGGGGAACAACTGCTTCAATCAATCCGAATGATTATAATGTATATGCGGTGGAAATGTATCCGGATAGTGTAGTGTTTTTTATCAATGACAAACATACGCTGACTTATCCTCGCATTGAGACGGATAAAGAAGGGCAATTCCCGTTCGATCGTCCTTATTATCTGCTTATTGATATGCAGCTGGGAGGAAACTGGGTAGGAAAGGTTGATACTCTTGATCTTCCTGTGGAAATGCAGATTGATTGGGTACGTTATTACCAGAAAGAGAAATAACAAATGCTTGAAGGCTGTAAGGGAATGTCCTTGCAGCCTTTTTTTTGTTGCTGGAAATTAGATGGTGATTGTTGTATTTTTATATCTTTATCGGATATTGATACCATTCTGCTGTGACGGTCGTTTTTCTCATTGTGATGGGGAGGCTGTTTGTTTGGGTGTTGTTTTGAGGTGCCCGGTATCTCTTTGTGGATAAATCTGTAAGACTTCTTTATTTTAAAGAAATATTTCTCTAATTCGAAGCAGAATTGTTCTTTATTTACTTATTTTTTCTTTAATTTTGCACGCAAATTAGTAAACCATTTTTATAACCCAATATGGCAAATGTAATTAAATTGCGTAAAGGCTTGGACATAAACCTGAAAGGCAAAGCTGCTGCTGAGGTTATGGCTGTAAAAGAGCCGGGATTCTATGCTTTGTGTCCCGATGATTTTACAGGTGTTACACCGAAGGTTGTAGTAAAAGAACAGGAATATGTAATGGCCGGAGGACCCTTGTTTATTGACAAGAATCATCCTGAAGTGAAATTTGTATCGCCTGTAAGTGGCGTAGTGACATGTGTGGAGCGTGGTGCCCGCCGTAAAGTGTTAAGCATTACAGTTGAAGCTGCTGCTGAACAGGATTTCGAAGAGTTTGGCAAGAAAAATGTAGCTCAGTTGGATGGTGCTGCAGTGAAGGAAGCATTGCTGAATGCCGGTATGTTTGCATTTATCAAACAGCGTCCGTATGATGTAGTAGCTGATCCTACTATTGCACCGAATGCAATTTTCGTATCTGCATTCGATAGTAATCCGCTGGCTCCCGATTTCGAAGTGGCTTTGAAAGGTGAAGAAGCTAATTTCCAGACAGGACTTGATGCTTTGGCTAAAATGGCCAAGACTTATTTAAATGTGAGTGTGAATCAGAAGTCATCTGCTTTGACTCAGGCAAAGAATGTGACTGTTACAGCGTTTGACGGTCCTCATCCGGCTGGAAATGTGGGCGTGCAAATTAACCACATTGCACCTATTAATAAAGGTGAAACAGTATGGACTATCGATCCTCAAGCAGTTATCTTTATTGGTCGCTTGTTCAATACAGGACGTGTGGATTTGACTCGTACCGTAGCTATTACTGGTTCAGAAGTAAAGAAACCTGCTTATTGCAAGCTGAAAGTCGGTGCTTTGCTGACAGATGTGTTGGCTGACAATGTAAACAAAGACAAAGAGTTGCGCTGTATCAGCGGTAACCCGTTGACTGGTAAGCAGATTCCAGCAAACGGCTTCTTGGGCGCTTTCCATAGCCAGGTAACTGTAATTCCGGAAGGAAATGATGTGCACGAAATGTTGGGATGGATTATGCCTCGTTTCAATCAGTTCAGTATGAGTCATTCTTACTTCAGCTGGTTGATGGGTAAGAAAGAATATACTCTCGATGCACGTGTGAAAGGTGGAGAACGTCATATGATTATGGCGAATGAATACGACAAGGTACTCCCGATGGATATCATGCCTGAGTATTTGATTAAGGCTATCATTGCTGGCGACATTGACCGCATGGAACAGTTGGGTATCTACGAAGTTGCACCGGAAGATTTCGCTCTTTGCGAATTTGTTTGCTCTTCAAAGATGGAATTACAGCGTATCGTTCGTGAGGGACTGGATATGCTCCGTCGTGAAATGTGTTAATAAATAAAGGTAACAAGGAGTGGAAAATATCAATCTTTTCCCTTGTCAACTAATTTAAAGAATAAAACTAAATGAAAGCATTAAGAAATTATCTCGACAAGATAAAGCCGAACTTTGAAGAGGGAGGCAAATACCATGCTCTTCGTTCTGTATTCGACGGTTTTGAAACATTCTTGTTCGTTCCGAATACAACATCGAAGACAGGTACGCATATCCACGATGCGATTGATAGTAAGCGTATCATGTCAATCGTGGTTATTGCATTGATACCGGCATTGCTGTTCGGTATGTTTAACGTAGGCTATCAGCACTACCTTGCTACAGGTATGGAAGGTAGCTTTATGGAGAAATTCATCTACGGTTTCTTGGCTGTATTGCCCAAAATCGTTGTATCTTATGTAGTAGGTTTGGGTATTGAGTTTATCGTAGCTCAGTGGAAAAAAGAAGAAATTCAGGAAGGATTCCTGGTTTCTGGTATGTTGATTCCGATGATTGTTCCGGTAGACTGTCCGTTGTGGATGTTGGCCGTAGCTACTGCTTTCTCTGTAGTATTTGCTAAGGAAGTATTCGGTGGTACAGGTATGAACATCTTTAACCCTGCATTGATTACTCGTGCATTCTTGTTCTTTGCTTATCCTACTAAGATGTCTGGTGATGCTGTATGGGTATCTGGTAACAGCATCTTCGGTATGGGACAGACTGTAGACGGTTTGACTGCTGCGACTCCTCTTGGTGTGGCTAAAGTTGCAGAATGCCCTGCATTCTCTTGGGACATGGTAACAGGTTTGATTCCGGGTTCTATCGGTGAAACCAGTGTAATCGCTATTGCAATCGGTGCAGTAATCCTTTTGTGGACAGGCGTGGCAAGTTGGAAGACTATGTTGTCTGTATTTGTAGGTGGTGCCGTAATGGGATGGATTTTCAATACAATCGGTCCTGATACTTCAATCGCTCAGATGCCTTGGTACGAACACTTGTGCTTGGGTGGCTTCTGCTTTGGTGCTGTATTTATGGCAACAGACCCTGTTACTTCTTCACGTACAGAAAACGGTAAGTTTGTATATGGTTTCCTGATTGGTGCTATGGCAATCATTATCCGTGTATTGAACCCAGGTTATCCAGAAGGTATGATGTTGGCTATCCTGCTGATGAACATCTTTGCTCCGCTGATCGACTATGTAGTGGTTCAGAACAATATTTCCCGTCGTGCAAAACGTGCTATGTCTAACAAGTAAAAACCGAATATACAATGAATACTAATAGTAACTCTTATACTATCATTTATGCTTCGGTAATGGTTGTTATCGTAGCATTCTTGCTGGCTTTCGTTAACTCTTCTCTGCGCGATATTCAGGGAAAGAACGTAGAGCTGGATACTAAAAAGCAGATTCTTTCTTCATTAGGAATTAAGAATGTTCAGGATGCTGAGGCTGAATTTGCTAAAATTGTAAAATCTGATATGCTGGTAGCAGCAGACGGTACACTTACTCCGTATGAAGGAACTTTTGTAACTGCTTATGAAAAAGACTTCAAGGAAAACGGACGTTCTCATTTGTTTGTTTGCGAAATCGAAGGTCAGACTAAATATGTAATTCCTGTATACGGTGCCGGATTGTGGGGCGCTATCTGGGGATATGTTGCATTGAATGAAGATAAGAATACCGTATACGGTGTTTACTTCTCTCATGCTTCTGAAACTCCGGGATTGGGTGCAGAAATTGCAGGTGAACACTTTCAGAATGAGTTCAAAGAAAAGAATGTATTGGATGGTGAAGCAATCGGTCTGGGTGTTGTAAAGAACGGTAAGGTTGAAAAACCGGAATTCCAGGTAGACGGTATTTCTGGAGGTACAATCACATCAGTTGCAGTAGACAAAATGTTGAAAGATTGTATGGGACAGTATACCAAATTTTTAACTACTAAAGAATAAAAAAGGAGGAGATAATCATATGGGAAGTTTATTTTCAGCTAAAAACAAAGAAGTATTTTCTACTCCGTTGGGTATGAATAACCCGGTTACCGTTCAGGTATTGGGTATCTGTTCTGCATTGGCCGTAACTTCTAAGTTGGAGCCGGCTATTGTAATGGGTCTTTCAGTAACAATCATTACAGCATTTTCCAATGTAGTAATTTCATTGATCCGTAAAACTATTCCTAACCGTATTCGTATCATCGTGCAGTTGGTAGTAGTAGCTGCATTGGTAACAATTGTAAGTGAATTGTTGAAAGCATTTGCATACGATGTAAGCGTTCAGTTGTCTGTATACGTAGGTTTGATTATTACAAACTGTATCCTGATGGGACGTTTGGAAGCTTTTGCGATGTCAAACGGTCCGTGGGAGTCTTGTCTGGACGGTATCGGAAACGGTTTGGGATATGCTAAGATTCTGATTATGGTAGCATTCATCCGCGAACTCCTTGGTTCGGGTACTCTGCTTGGTTTCAATATTTTGAATTACGATGCAATTAAGAATGCCGGCTATGTAAACAACGGTTTGATGTTGATGCCTCCTATGGCGTTGATTATCGTTGCTTGCATTATTTGGTATCAGCGTGCAAAACACAAAGAATTGCAGGAAAAAGAATAATAAAATAAGGAAATAATTATGGAACACTTAATAAGTTTATTCGTCCGCTCTATCTTTGTGGACAATATGATTTTCGCATTCTTCCTCGGTATGTGTTCATACCTTGCCGTATCAAAGAATGTGAAAACAGCTTTCGGTCTGGGTATTGCCGTTACATTCGTATTGGTAGTAACATTGCCGGTAAACTATTTGCTCCAGACAAAAGTACTTGCTGCAGATGGTATTCTGGGCATCGACTTGAGCTTCTTGAGCTTTATTCTTTTCATTGCCGTAATTGCGGCTATCGTACAGTTGGTTGAAATGATTGTAGAACGTTTCAGTCCTTCTCTGTATGCATCATTGGGTATTTTCCTTCCTTTGATTGCTGTAAACTGTGCCATCATGGGTGCTTCATTGTTTATGCAGCAGCGTATTGGCTTGGGTGCTTCCGATCCTAAATTTATCGGTGGTGTAGCTGATGCTGTTTCTTATGCTTTGGGTTCTGGTATCGGCTGGTTGCTGGCTATCGTTGGTTTGGCTGCTATCCGTGAAAAGATGACTTACTCTGACGTTCCTGCTCCGTTGAAAGGATTGGGTATCACATTTATCACTGTAGGTCTGATGGCAATGGCATTTATGTGTTTCTCTGGTTTGAACATCTAATAAAGAAAGGAATAAAACAATGGATATGAATTTTATTTTAGCAAGCATTGGAGTATTCCTTGTGACTATTCTTGTGCTGGTCGTTATCCTGTTGGTTGCCAAGAAATTCTTGGTTGCATCGGGTAAGGTGAAATTGACTGTCAATGGTGAGAACCAGCTGGAAGTAGAATCTGGTTCTACTCTGTTGAACACATTGGCTGTAAACAATGTATTCTTGCCTTCTGCTTGTGGTGGTAAGGGTTCTTGCGGACAGTGTAAATGTCAGGTTGTAGAAGGTGGTGGTGAAATTCTTCCTTCAGAAGTAAGCCACTTCAGCCGTAAACAGCAGAAAGACCACTGGCGTCTGGGATGTCAGGTAAAAGTAAAAGGTGATATGGCTATCAAGGTGCCAGAATCTGTAATGGGTGTAAAAGAGTACGAATGTACCGTTATCTCAAACAAGAACGTGGCTACTTTTATCAAAGAGTTCAAAGTGCAGTTGCCTAAAGGTGCTCACATGGACTTTATCCCAGGTTCTTATGCTCAGATTAAGATTCCTAAATTTGAAATGGATTACAACAAGGACATCGATAAGAGCCTTATCGGTGACGAATATTTGCCAGCTTGGGAAAAATTCGGTTTGTTTGGCTTGAAATGTAAGAACCCGGAAGAAACTATCCGTGCTTACTCTATGGCTAACTATCCTGCAGAAGGTGACGTGTTCATGTTGACTGTACGTATTGCTACTCCTCCGTTCAAAGCAGACCGCAGTGGTTTCATGGATGTAAATCCGGGTATTGCTTCTTCTTACATCTTTACTCTGAAACCGGGTGACAAGGTGTTGATGAGTGGTCCTTACGGAGACTTCCACCCAATCTTCGATTCTAAGAAAGAAATGATTTGGGTCGGTGGTGGTGCCGGTATGGCTCCGCTTCGTGCACAGATTATGCATATGACTCGTACATTGCATACTACAGACCGCGAATTGCACTACTTCTACGGTGCTCGTGCATTGAACGAAGTATTCTATCTGGAAGACTTCCTTGCTTTGGAAAAAGACTTCCCGAACTTCCACTTCCACTTGGCTCTGGACCGTCCGGATCCTGCAGCAGATGCAGCTGGTGTAAAATACACTGCCGGATTCGTTCATCAGGTAATGTTGAACACTTACTTGAAAGATCACGAAGCTCCAGAAGACATCGAATACTACATGTGTGGTCCTGGTCCGATGTCAAAAGCTGTGGTTAGCATGTTGGATAGCTTGGGCGTTGAAGAATCTTCTATCATGTACGATAACTTTGGTGGATAATTTTTCACTCAATCGAGATAAAGAAAAGAGAGCGTTTCAGATTCTGAAACGCTCTCTTTCTTTTTTTATATCAGACTAAGTGACTGCGATTACTCTGGTTTGAATTACCAGCAGGGAATGGTACTTTTTATAGTAATATCATGCTGTGATATTGTTTGTTGGTTTAAAACGACGACGTCGTACGGAGAATCGGCGCCGTTGGCTGTACAGTTGGCGCCGTTGATTTTCCGTACGACGTCGTCGATTAAATTATTCGGCACACATCACTCTCTTTCCATTCTTGCTATCTTAAAGCAATCTTTTCTTGACTACAGCCGGATTTCCCACTGCCACACAATCCGACGGGATATCTTTGGTCACTACACTGCCTGCCCCAATGACGGTACGGTCTCCGATAGTAATGCCGGGAAGAATTATACTTCCACCTCCTATCCAGCAGTCACTGCCTATACTGACTGGGTAGGAGTATTCTTTCCCTTCACGGCGTTCCAGGTAGTTCAGAGGATGATGAGGTGTGTATATCTGTACGTTGGGACCTATCAGTGTATGCGCCCCGATAGTAATGAAGGCACCATCCAGAAAGGTACAATTGGCATTGATGAATACATGCTCTCCCAAACGTATCCCATTGCCGTGGTCGCAATGAAAAGGAGGCATAATGACAGTACTTTTCGGTATTCCCGGTATCAGTTCTTCCAGAATTGTTCTATACTCGTCATCATACATGGAGAGCATACGGAATTTTGCCAATAAAGTTTTGCAGTGCCGGAAGCTTTCCTGTATATCGGGAGCAGTAAAGTCGGCAAGCAGACCATTCCTCATTTTTTCCAGTTCGTTCATGGTGCGTATTGAGTTTATGTGTTATTTCTCTTTCAGCATTTCTTCCATACGGAGCAATTCGTCGCGATATTGTGCAGCTTCGATGAAGTCCAGTTTCTTGGCTGCTTCCTGCATCAACTTTCGGGTACGTTCTATACTCTTCTGCAGTTGCTCTTTCGACATATATTGAACAATAGGGTCTGCTGCTGCGGTGATGGTTTCCGGAGCATCGGAATAAGCTTTGGGAGCTTTTGGAGTTTCCGAAGAAGCCGGTTGCAGATTGGAAAGCGCATTGTTTCGTGCACGTTTAATCTGCTTGGGAGTAATGCCATGCGCTTCGTTGTAAGCCAGCTGCTTTTCCCGTCGGCGGTTGGTCTCGTCGATGGTTTGCTTCATACTGTCTGTAATTTTATCGGCATACATAATCACTTTACCGTTGACATTACGTGCTGCACGTCCGGCTGTCTGTGTCAGTGAACGGTGGGAGCGAAGGAAGCCTTCCTTGTCGGCATCCAGAATCGCAACCAGCGACACTTCGGGCAGGTCCAGTCCTTCACGCAGCAGGTTTACTCCAATCAGCACATCATATACTCCCGCTCTCAGGTCATCCATGATTTTTACACGCTCCAAAGTCTCGACATCGCTGTGTATATATGCACAACGGATATCGTGGCGCAGCAGATAGTCGCTCAGTTCTTCTGCCATACGTTTGGTCAGAGTAGTGACAAGTACACGCTCTTCTGCTTCGATGCGCTGCTGTATTTCTTCCATCAGGTCGTCTACCTGATTCATACTGGGGCGTACTTCGATGACCGGATCCAGCAAGCCGGTAGGACGAATGACCTGTTCCACCACAATACCTTCACTTTGTATTAATTCGTAGTCGGCAGGAGTAGCACTGACGTAAATCACCTGTTTGGCCATTTCCTGAAATTCCTCAAACTTAAGCGGACGGTTGTCCATGGCGGCAGGCAGACGGAATCCGTATTCCACCAGATTAGTCTTCCGGGCACGGTCGCCACCATACATAGCCCGTATTTGCGGTACGCTGACATGGCTTTCATCGATTACGATGAGGAAATCTTCCGGGAAGAAATCCAGCAGACAGTAAGGCCGTGTGCCGGCTTCTCTTCCGTCGAAGTAACGCGAATAGTTCTCTATACCCGAACAATGTCCCAGTTCGCGGAGCATTTCCATGTCGTACGTCACGCGTTCGTAAATACGTTTTGCCTCATAAGGCTTTCCTATTTCTTCAAAATAGGCTACCTGTTTGGTCAAGTCGTCTTCTATCTGATGGATGGCACGTAAGGTACTTTCCTTGGTTGTCATAAACAGATTGGCCGGATAGATTTTGTATTCGTCGAAACTGCCCAACCGATGTCCGGAAATGGGGTCGACTTCTTCGATGGCATCTATTTCGTCATCCCAGAAAATAACTCGAAGCAGATTGTCGGTATATGCCAGGTAAATATCCACAGTATCGCCTTTAACCCGGAAGTTTCCTCGGTTCAGCTCGATGTCATTTCTTACATAAAGACTGTCTACCAGCCGTCTTAAAAATACGTTGCGGTCTATCAGTTTTCCTTTCTTTACTTCGATGACATTGTTATAGAAATCAGACGGGTTTCCCATACCGTATATACAGGATACCGATGATACTACAATGACATCCTTTCTTCCCGACAGCAGGGCCGAGGTAGCAGCCAGACGCAGCTTGTCTATTTCGTCGTTGATGGCAAGGTCTTTTTCAATATACGTATCGGTAGACGGGATATATGCTTCCGGCTGATAGTAATCGTAATAAGACACATAGTATTCTACGGCATTATTGGGGAAGAAATTCTTGAATTCTCCATATAGTTGGGCTGCCAATGTCTTGTTATGACTCAAGATCAGTGTAGGCTTGTTGATATTCTTGATTACGTTGGCTATGGTAAATGTCTTTCCCGAACCGGTTACCCCCAATAAGGTCTGTGCCGGTGTGCCGGCTTTCACCCCTTCAGTCAGTTGTGCAATGGCTTCCGGCTGGTCGCCCATCGGCTGATAGTCTGATACAAGTTCGAAATTCATAAAATACGGACAAGATTAGTTGATTTGTAATATATCGTGTAAAAATACACAATTATTTTTGTTCATCCGACAGACGGGGTCAAAAGTAAAAGAAATTCTCTCTGCAGTTTCTTTAATTTCCTTTTGTGGAATGTTGCTTTTTGCAGCTTTTTATCCCAAGGAGGAAAGAGGAAACAGAAACTGGCCTTTCCGTTGGAACTATGGGTGGAAGTAGCTCTTTCTGTCGGCAAACTTACGGAGTTTGAACCCGTTTCGCTGAAATTTAAACAAGCTTTAATATAAAAACCGTGTTGCTGTATTGTATTATTCGGTGGAAAGACGTAATTTTGCACAACTATATTTATTAGCATGAAAAAGTACATCGTTATAGGTCTCCTTTCTGCCGGAGTTTTATCTTCGTGCGGAGAGTATAATAAAGTGCTGAAAAGCACAGACTACGAATATAAATATGAAGCTGCAAAAGCTTATTTTGCGAAAGGACAAAACTCGAGAGCGGCAACTATTCTTGAAGAGTTGATACCTATTATGAAAGGTACATCCAACGGAGAGGAGTCTTTGTATATGTTGGCTATGACTTATTATAATCAGGGAGATTTTGTAACAGCTTCTCACTATTTTAATACCTATTATACGACTTATCCTCGCGGTACCTATACCGAATTGGCCCGTTTCCATAGCGGCAAGGCTCTTTATCTGGATACTCCGGAACCTCGATTGGATCAGAGTAGTACATACAAGGCCATCGATGAGTTGCAGATGTTTTTGGAATATTTCCCGACTAGCAATCGTCGTGATATAGCCCAGAATATGATATTTGAACTGCAGGATAAGCTGGTAGAAAAGGAATATCTTTCTGCCAAGTTGTATTACGATTTGGGGTCTTATACCGGAAATACCGTATACAGTAGTACGGGTAATAACTATCTGGCTGCTGTTGTGACTGCTCAGAATATTCTTCGTGAATATCCGTACACTCAGAGACGTGAGGATTTGTCTATTCTGATTCTCCGTGCCAAATATGATATGGCAAAGGAAAGTGTCTTGGAAAAGAAGGCTGAGCGTATGCGTGAAACCATTGACGAATATTATGCATTCAAAAATGAGTTTCCTGATAGCAAGTATATGAAAGAAGTAGAGGCTATCTTTAAAGATGCCAGCAAATATGTGAATGACGAAAATTAATCAGTTTATAATTAAATAAGAAATTATGGATTACAAAAAAACAAACGCTCCGACAAATACTGTTACTCGTAACATGATGGAGTTGTGCGAAGATACTGGTAATGTATACGAAACAGTGGCAATCATCGGTAAACGTTCAAATCAGATTGCAGTGGAAATGAAAAACGACCTTTCAAAGAAATTGCAGGAGTTTGCGTCTTACAATGATAACTTGGAAGAAGTATTTGAAAACAGAGAGCAGATTGAAATTTCTCGTTATTACGAAAAACTTCCGAAGCCGACTTTGATTGCTACTCAGGAGTATATCGAAGGAAAGGTATATTATAGAAACCCTGCGAAAGAGAAAGAAAAACTGCAGTAAAGATAGAATACGGTTTACGATTATGATACAGCGTATTCAAACAGTTTATTTGCTGATCGTAGCTATCCTGATGGTAGTTATGATGTCTTTCCCGGTTGGTAATCTGATTGCTGCCGACTATACGGTTACAGAGTTTACCAATTTGGCTTTGGTAGCCGCTGACGGTACTGCCGATTATGCTCCTTGGGCTATGTTTGTAATTTTGCTGGTGGTAGGATTTGTAGCTTTAGGAACAATTTTCTTGTATAGAAAGCGTATGTTGCAGATTCGTCTGACTTTGTTCAGCATTATTCTGCTGGTCGGCTATTATGCTACACTGGCAACTTTTGTGCTGATGCTGAAAGGGGAGAATAGTTTTGCTCCGTCGTGGACACTTTGTTTGCCTTTAGTCGCTATTGTATTGAATTGGTTGGCAATACGTGCTATTGGTAAGGATGAGATGCTGGTAAAGGCGTACGAAAGACTTCGTTAATAGAGAACTTATTTATAATATAAAAAATCAAGCTTGGCTTTGTGAAGCGGTTGCTTTCCTCAGCCAAGCTTGATTTTTTTTTTGTATTCTTGTATAAGGGATAATGATATTATTGGATTAAGAACTATTATTTCTTTTCCAGCCATTTTAGATTGAACTGGTAATATAGGTTGCTACTTACAATATGTATTGTATTATCCGGGGTTTGTGTTCCTGCCAGATAACCTCTGGGTTCTGCATGAGTGGCATCCATAATGAAATGTCCAGTCCATGCTCCTCCATTCAGAAAACGTGTTGTTCCGTCTGTCAGTGGCTTTTTAACGGGCCAGGTCTTTCCTTCGTCGTAGGATACGGCTGCGTACATTCCATATCCGGTATACGTGGTCCCATCGGCAGCAGTAAAGGTCATTCCTCTTTCTTTTTCCGGAGTACGTTGCGGATGGTCGGTAAACGAAACAAGAAGAATAGCTCCTTCATTCAGTCTCATCAATACCAGTCGCTGTCCTCCGTCGATGGGAGGGAAGGGAGAAGGAGAGTAGGTCCATGTTTTACCCAAATCGTGTGACAAACTCATAGGCATTCTTTTCTTTCCTTCCTGATTGACGATACTGTTACCTCTTCCTAAAGCCATAAGCGTGCCGTCTTTTAAGGCCACTACTCCTGCATGTATTCCTGCAATAGTACTTCCCCGCTTATCTTTGTTGAAGTCGGGTAAGGCTTTTCCGTCCCAAGGGTCAGTCCATGTTTTACCTTCATCTTTACTGATATGAATGGCACTTCCGTCATGACTTCCTGGTCCGGCATCACATGCCTGGATAAGGTATCCTTCTTTCGATCTTGATGTACCTGAAATGACTTGATGTCTTTTGGTATGCTCTGAAGCTATGATTTGTGGTTTACTCCAGCTTAATCCATTATCATGGCTTCTGCGAAGTATCATCATCAGGTTTTGCCAGTCGCCTGCAGCTTCTACTCCATTCAGATGAAGCAGTTCTCCTTTGCCATTGTTGAACAGGGATGTTCCTGTCAGATTCCGGCCCGGTATTTTGAGAAAGAGCTCAGCTTCGCTCCATTGTCTTGTACCTTTCTTCAATCGGGATGAGAGTACAGCCATTTCTCTGCTGTTTTCCTCATTGGCAGAAAACCAGACGGCGAGTAAGTCACCGTTATCGCACCAGGTAAGAGAAGGCTGATGGTTGTGTTTGTAGAAAGGAATTTTTTTATTGGAAGGAGGTATGACATAAGGAATAGGAGGGAGAAAGAATGCTTTTTCTTTGTCGATTCTGCAAGATATGGGGTTGAAGTCGCTCTCTACCACTCTGAATCCGGTCAGACTATGTTTATCTTCCGGAATCATAGCCATTCGGGTTGCACTTCGTAAATATTGTACAGGGGTATGGTGACTTCCGCCTCGGGTTATTTTGTATTCTCCTTCGTCCGGGCCTACCGGATTGGTTTGAGCTTCGCTGCTATATGCTCCATACCAGTCGTAACACCACTCTTCTACATTGCCGTGCATATCGTATAACCCGAAAGCATTGGGTGCCGACTGAGCCACCTTTAGAGAAACAGGCTGATAATCTCTGGCAATGACTTGGTTCTTGCACATCTCTTCCGGAAGGGCATCTCCTGTATTATATGGAGTATAACTTCCGGCACGACATGCATATTCCCATTCGGCTTCGGTAGGCAGTCGGTAGTTTTTTCCTTCTTTTTTACTGAGCCATGTACAGAAATCAACGGCATCTTGATACGAAACATAAACTACTGCATCATTATCGTTGCAGGAAAGTCCGTTTTTCCCTCTGTACTTTTTATGACTGGGCATAAATTCTTCGAACTGTGCATTGGTTACTTCTGTAACACCCATTCTGAAAGAATAAGTCAATGTCACAGGATGAATGGGAGATTCGTCAGCTCCGGCAATAGCATCGGTACTTCCCATGTAGAAAGTTCCGGCAGGAATATTTACAGTCTCTATACGTTGGCTGTATAGATTGTTGCATATCAAGCAAGAACAGCAGACGGTTAAAAAGGTTTGTAGTTTTTTCATGTAATTATTAGTCAAAGTAGTTCTTATTCAAATTCTTTTATGTTGCCATTTTCCTTTCTTTATATAGAAGTAGCTGACTATACCGATGCAAAATGCATAGAGATGTTCCGTTGTCCAACAGATAGCAACATCAGCTTTTAGCCCCATTACAATGATTGATGTATATATCAGGTAAATGCAAAGTGAAGCCATCTCCAGTATGAAGGCTGCCCTTGTGTTTCCGGTACCGGATACAGCCTGAAAATAAATATGACCAGGTATCATGAACAGATACGAAGAACATAGTACCCATAAGGTAGGTATGCAGGCTTGTTTCAGTTCTTCAATGTCTGTATAAATACTTAGTACCGGAATCGGTAGTAAAGCGATTAGCGCTACAAGAGGGAGTACGATGTAGGCGCACAAGCGGATGTGTTGGCGGATAAGGGCAGGTACTTCATGTACATGGCCTGCTCCAATCTGATTACTTATCAAAGAACCGCAGGTAGAGGAGAAAGCCGCTACTGTCATGAACGGTAAGCTCGATACACTGCGAATAATGTTGGAGATAGCTAAAGGTCGTTCTCCTAAATGCTCTATGAAAATGAAAAACAGAAACCAGGTAGACAGTGATACGAAGTTCTGTATCATGGTCCATAAGGAAATATGCATTATCTGTACAAGTTCTTTGGCTCGGAATGCTGGAATAATATGTAGGGCATATTTCCGGTAATCAATCCGTCTCTTTGTATAAATGATGAAAAAGATGACAGAGACCAGTTCTGCCAGTGAAGAACCGATGGCTGCTCCGGCAATGCCTAAAGCAGGAAAGCCGAACTTACCGAATATAAATGTGTAGTTGAATATCACATTAGAAAGTACCATGACTATAGAATTCAGTGTCAGTGTCTTTGTCTGTGTGGTACCGACAAAGAAGGCACGGAACATAGCTCCGATGAAAGAGAAAAAGAAACCGAATACTCTCCAGTGGATGTAGTCGGCTGCTGCATCTCTTACGTGAGGAGACGAAATCAGGAATCCTAAAATCTCATCGGAAAAGATTTGCGACAAGGTAAACACAACTGCACTCATGGCCATCAGAAAATAGATGCCTTGATAGAAAATATTTCCTATGGCCTGATATTGCTCTTCTCCATTGCGTCGGGCTATTAAGATTTGAGAACCGATGGTAAAACCGAATCCAATCATGAAAATAGCAAGGTAATATACACCGGCAATGGCAGATGCTCCTAACTCAACTTCTCCTACACGTCCTAAAAAGGCAGTATCGGTAATTCCAATCATCTGCTCCATCAACAGACTGATTAGAATAGGATAGGCTATAAGCCAGATTTGTTTGTGGGTATAATGTGTTGCTGATGATTTCATCCGAATAATGGTTTGCTTTTTCCACTTATTTCTTGTATGTCAATGCGGATAATCTCAGTCCGGAAGAAAGATTTTTCAGCATATGTCATGCCTTTTATCTTATGCTCCGGGCAGTATTTGCTAATGAATAAAGAAAGGGCCGACATACGTTCTGCATCCGGTAGACTGTGATAGGCTTCTCCCTGTACGACCACACTTTCGTAGGCCGTAGTAAACTGTTCCGGAAGTACTTTAGTTCTTCCTGTTACGCAAAAAGAAACCCGATTGCACCGATCGATACAATTCAGTTTTCTGCCTACGGGAGCACAATGTATATAAATGGAATTTCCTCTGTCCCATACGTAACTTAAGGGGATGCCATAAGCTCCGTCTCCGTTCTCAGATTGCATGGAAAGTATTCCATATTCCCCTTCTTTTAAAATCTCAAATGCGCGTGTTTCGTTTAATGTACGATCCTGACGCCGTACATGTTCATTGGTGAATTTCATAATGCGATATATTCTGTTTATTTATGCACAAAAATGATGCGGCAAAGTTATTTATTTTTTCGTATCTTTGCGCTTTCTAAAATAAAAAGAACACTATGAAATCAGACATCGAAATTGCTCGTAGTATTGAGCTGACTAAGATTAAACAGATTGCACGTGACTATGATATCCCCGTAGAAGAAATTCAAAATTACGGACGTTACATCGCAAAAGTTCCTGAAACATTGATAGACGATGAAAAAGTAAAGAAAAGTAACTTAATATTGGTTACTGCTATTACTCCGACTAAAGCCGGTATTGGTAAGACTACGGTGTCTATTGGTTTGGCTTTAGGTCTTAATAAGATTGGCAAAAAAGCAATTTGTGCATTGCGTGAGCCTTCTTTGGGTCCGTGTTTCGGTATGAAAGGTGGAGCAGCCGGAGGTGGATATGCTCAGGTTCTTCCGATGGAGAAAATCAACTTGCACTTTACCGGTGACTTCCATGCCATTACTTCTGCCCATAATATGATTGCGGCTTTGCTGGATAACTATATGTATCAGAATCAGGATAATGGATTTGCCTTGAAAGAAGTTTTGTGGAATCGTGTGCTCGACGTAAACGACCGTGGCCTTCGTTATATTGTGACCGGATTGGGGGGAAAAACCAATGGTATTACCCGTGAATCTGGATTTGATATCACTCCAGCTTCCGAGATTATGGCAATTTTGTGTCTGGCTACAGATGAAGATGATTTGCGCCGTAGAATCGAAAATATTTTGTTGGGCTTTACTATCGACAATAAACCGTTTACTGTAAAAGATCTGGGTGTGGCTGGTGCCATTACTGTATTGTTGAAGGATGCGATTTCTCCTAACCTGGTACAGACAACAGAACATACAGCTGCTTTCGTTCATGGTGGTCCGTTTGCTAACATTGCTCACGGTTGTAACTCTGTGCTGGCTACCAAACTGGCTATGACATTCGGCGATTATGTCATTACAGAGGCCGGTTTCGGAGCTGACTTGGGAGCAGAGAAATTTTATGATATCAAGTGTCGCAAGGCGGGATTGCAGCCTAAACTGACTGTTATAGTAGCTACTGCACAAGGATTGAAAATGCATGGTGGAGTCAGTCTTGACAAGATAAAAGAACCTAATATGGAAGGTTTGTATAAAGGACTTGCCAATCTGGAAAAACACTTGCGTAACTTACAGTCATTCGGTCAGACCGTTGTAGTTGCATTCAACCGCTATGCAAATGATTCGGATGAAGAAATCGAATTTGTACGTTCTCACTGTAAATCTATTGGTATTGGTTTTGCTGTAAACAATGCCTTTGTGGAAGGTGGAGCAGGAGCGGTAGAGTTGGCTAATCTGGTTGTGGATACCATTGAAAACAAACCTTCTCAACCTCTTCATTTCGCATACGAAGAAAAAGACAGCATTGAAGAAAAAATCCGTAAAGTGGCATGCGATCAGTATGGTGCCAGCATCATTACATATAGTGCTACAGCTAAGAAGAAAATCAAGATGGCAGAAAGTCTGGGATATGAAAAATTCCCTATCTGTATTGCCAAGACTCAATATTCATTCTCAACCGATGCTAAACAGTATGGTGTGGTAGAAGGTTTTGAATTCCATGTACGCGACATTGTACTGAATGCAGGAGCTGAGATGCTGGTAGTAATTGCCGGAGAAATTATGCGTATGCCGGGATTGCCTAAAGAGCCTCAGGCTTTGCATATCGACATCGTGAATGGAGAAATAGAAGGTTTGTCATAAATTTTGGCCGTATAACGAACGAACTTCAGGAATAATTCCTACTTTTGTAGAAGATTGTTTAGATTATTCCTGATTAATAAAATAATTGTTCTTATGAAGAAAAGAATCCTTGTCACTGGTGGAACCGGATATATTGGTTCGCATACAGTAGTGGAATTGCAGAATAACGGATATGAAGTGATTATTGTCGACAATCTTTCAAATTCACGTGCGGAAGTCGTAGACAGTATTGAAAAGATTACAGGTATTCGTCCGGCTTTTGAAAAGGTAGATTGCTTGGACTATGCTGGAATGGATGCTGTGTTCAGCAAATATCCGGGAATTAAAGGTATTATTCACTTTGCAGCAAGCAAGGCTGTCGGTGAGTCTGTACAGAAACCTCTGTTGTATTATCGCAACAATTTGGTTTCATTGATTAATCTGCTTGAGCTGATGCCGAAACATGAGGTAGAAGGCATTATCTTCTCTTCTTCATGTACCGTATACGGACAGCCTGACAAACTGCCGGTTACAGAGCAGGCTCCTATCAAGAAGGCTGAATCTCCTTATGGAAATACCAAACAGATTAATGAGGAAATCATTCGTGATACAGTAGCTTCAGGAGCTCCGATACAGGCTATTCTGCTTCGTTACTTCAATCCGATAGGGGCACATCCTACTGCATTGATTGGTGAACTTCCTAACGGTGTACCGCAGAATCTGGTTCCGTATCTTACCCAGACTGCAATGGGCATACGCGAAAAACTGAGTGTTTTTGGCGATGATTATAATACTCCTGACGGTTCTTGTATTCGTGACTATATTTACGTGGTTGATTTGGCTAAAGCCCATGTGATAGCAATGAACCGTATCATGGATAAGAAGCAGAAAGAAAAAGTGGAAGTGTTCAATATCGGAACAGGCCGTGGAGTTTCTGTATTGGAACTGATTCACGCGTTCGAAAGTGCTACAGGCGTAAAACTGAACTATCAGATTACAGGACGTCGTGCCGGAGATATCGAACAGGTATGGGCAGATCCTTCATTCGCAAATAATGAATTGGGATGGAAAGCCGATACAACAATAGAAGAAACCTTGCGTTCTGCTTGGAATTGGCAAGTAAAACTTCGTGAAGAAGGAATACAATAAATTTTTTTGGAGAATATGCGAACAAATAACACTCTTTTTGTGTTATACTAAGTGCAGACACTTTTAAGGCATTTGTAGATATGTGAATATGTGTAAATGCTTTCTGTTCCTTTGGGTGCAGAGAAGTGTCGATGCATAGTAGTTTTGTCGTGTTTTATTTTGTGTTTGTGTTGTGACTGTTCTCCGGCGTGAGCCGGGGGACAGTTTTTTGTTTGTCACCTCAATGGGAATTTGTATCTTTGCGCCCGAATTGTGAGAGAACATGAAAAAAGATACTCGTTATAGGTGGGCCTGGCATAAGGTAGAACAGTTGCCTTTATTGGCCTATTTGGTAAAATGGTTGTTGCTGTCAGGTGTGGCAGGAGTGTGTATTGGTTCAGCATCCGCGTTGTTGCTGGTCTCTTTAAACTGGGCAACAGATTATCGTGAAGCCCATAAATGGATTATAGCCGCTCTTCCTTTAGCCGGATTGGTTATTGGTCTGATGTATCATTATTGGGCTGGTACAGCAGCTAAAGGCAATAATTTTCTGATAGAGGAAATTCGCTCTCCTCGTGACATTATTCCTTTCCGTATGGCTCCTTTGGTATATATCGGAACGGTTCTGACTCATCTTTTCGGAGGATCCGCCGGTCGTGAAGGTACCGGAGTACAGATGGGTGGAGCCATAGCCGACCAGTTTTCCCGCTTGTTCCGTTTGCATCGCCGCGATCATAAAGTAATGGTACTGATGGGTATCAGTGCCGGTTTTGCTTCCGTATTCGGTACTCCTTTGGCGGGAGCGGTATTTGGGCTGGAGGTTATTGTAGTAGGACGAATGCGATACGAAGCCATTCTTCCGGCTTTTCTGTCGGCGGTTTTTGCTCATCTCACTTGTCATAGCTGGGGAGTAGCTCATACACATTACCCGGCTCCTGTAGTGCCGGAACTTCAGGTTGCTCCTATTCTGTGGGTTTGCGTGGCCGGTATTCTTTTCGGACTTGCTGCGATGCTTTTTTCCCGCTCCATTGGTTTTTGGGGAAATCTTGCCAAGAAATACATTGCTTATCCTCCTTTACGTCCGGTAGCAGGAGGTATCATCATTGCACTGGCTGTATATGCGTTGGGTACAACGAAATACATCGGTTTGGGAGTGCCTACTATTGTGGCTTCCTTTTCCGAGCAGCAGATGTGGTACGATTTTCTGCTGAAGCTTCTTTTTACCACCTTTACTATCGGTGTCGGTTTTAAAGGGGGAGAAGTTACACCGTTGTTCTTTGTCGGTGCCACATTAGGCAGTGCGCTGGCTTTTGTTTTGCCTTTGCCTATGTCTTTACTGGCTGGAATGGGTTTTGTGGCTGTTTTTGCAGGAGCAACAAATACTCCGGTGGCTTGTACGCTGATGGGGATTGAACTTTTTGGTATTGAGCCGGGTATTTACATTGGCATAGCCTGTGTGGTAGCTTATCTGTTTTCAGGGCATACCGGAATCTATACAGCACAGGTAGTAGGCAGTCCCAAGCATCTGCTGTATTTAAGAAAGAAGGGACATACATTAAAGTAAGCATAAGAAAGATTGTTTTTAAGGATAAAGAGTTATGGCACACTCTAAAGAGATGACATCCGGCGCTTCGTTGCCGTTGATATTCAATTTTACAATTCCCTTGTTGTTGGGAAGCCTGCTGCAGCAAACCTATTCATTGGTCGATGCTGCTATTGTAGGAAAATTTTTAGGAATCAATGCACTGGCATCAGTCGGAGCCAGTACCTCGGTTGTATTTCTTATTTTGGGATTCTGCAACGGCTGTTGCGGAGGATTCGGTATTCCGGTAGCGCAGAAGTTTGGCGCGCACGATTATGTGACGATGCGCCGTTATGTGGCAGTCAGTCTGAAACTGGCCGCATTGCTTTCTGTAATCATAGCTTTGATTACCAGCTTGCTCTGTGCATTTATTTTGCGGGTGATGCAGACGCCGGAAACTATATTCGACAATGCCTACTATTATCTGCTGATTACTTTTATCGGGGTACCTTGTACCTTTTTCTATAACCTGTTGTCCAGTATCATCCGTGCATTGGGCGACAGCAAGACACCTTTCTGGTTTTTGCTGTTTTCTACAGTATTGAATATTTTACTCGATTTACTCTGTATCCTGGTTTTCGGTTGGGGTGTGGCAGGGGCAGCCATCGCTACTGTCTTTTCACAAGGCGTGTCGGCTGTATTGTGCTACCTGTACATGAACCGTAAGTTTGAGATTCTCCGTATGACTCCGTCCGACCGTAAATTCCGTCCGGAATTGGCCAAGCAGCTCCTTTATATCGGTACACCGATGGGACTGCAGTTCTCCATTACTGCCATCGGAAGCATCATGTTGCAGAGTGCGAACAATGCCTTGGGAACTGCTTGTGTGGCTGCTTTTACAGCCGGTATCCGTATCAAGATGTTCTTCCTCTGTATGCTGGAAAGTTTGGGTATCGCGATGGCTACCTATTGCGGCCAGAATTACGGAGCCGGAAAGCCGGAGCGTATTTGGCAGGGAGTAAAGTCGGCTACATTGCTTATGGTTATTTATGTGGTGATTGTAAACGGTATTCTGTGGGGATTTGCAGAGCGGTTTACTCTGCTTTTTGTCGATGCTTCCGAACATGAGATAATAGAGAAAGCAGCTTTATTCCTTCATGTATCCGTTTCGTTCTTTCCGTTTTTGGGTATGTTGTGTATTCTCCGCTATTCTATTCAGGGAGCAGGATATACCAATCTGGCCATGTTCTCCGGTGTGGCAGAGATGATAGCACGTATTTTGGTGAGTGTGGTAGCGGTTCCTTTGTGGGGCTTCTGGGCTATTTGCTTTGGTGATCCTACGGCTTGGGTTTTTGCAGTAATATTCCTTGTGCCAGCTTTTGCATATATGTATCGCCGGTTGAAGGTGATTGTTGCACGCGAACGGGCTGACAAAATGTAATATGTCGTTGCTCCTTTTTCCTTTGTAAATGAAGATTTCAAATTGTCAAATCAGACCCTTCTACACGGCGTTATTTGGAGCCGGATACGGAGCCGATGACAAATTCCTCCGTTTTTAAGGGGTTGGGGAAATCAGGAAGATAGCAATAACCTTTAAAAACAGAAATCGTGATAGATTTGATTGCAGTAAACCGTGAGATGGGAAGGTGAATACGTCTTTTTCTCCCCTTTTATCAGAATAAAAATGTATGCTGAAATCGGGAGTTGGAGGCTAAAATTATGTAAAAAAGGGCTTGAAAATAGATTTTCTGCAGCATCAATCTACGCGAATGGTCGCGTGGACTGATGCGATTAGTCGCGTAGGCAGATGATACAAGTATCGTAAGCCCTTTATTCAAGTACCGTAGGCTGTCATTTCAGGTCTTATTAATCTGCTGTAAAGCATGTTTTTGCCTGCTTTTTGAGTGAAAAATGCTACCGGATTTTCTCGTGAGTACACTTTGTATTGAAAATACGCGTTAGCGCGAAATATGGATTTCTTACATTTGTATAGTTAAAAGCGCATTTCAGAATAAAAGTGTCAATCTGAAAAATACCTCCGGCCTGCTCTCTTTCTGACTGGCAGGTGAGGGCAGACCGGAATGCTTAGTTCTTGACAGGCAACCGTTTCCATATCCAGCGTGGGATGAGGCGCCATCCCCATACCAGCAGCCGGTATCTCCAGTCGATAATTGCCACCCGTTTTTTCCGTTTCAGTGCACAGACAATGTGTCGGGCAGTGGTTTGTGCATCCATCAGCATAGGGTAGTGTTTGTTGTCATTCAGAATATCTGTTTTTACAAAGCCGGGGCGTATGTCTGTAAAGTGAACCGGTATCTTCTGCATATAGGCCAGTTGCTCCAGAGCATCGATGTAGATGTTCTGAAAGCGTTTGCTTGCAGAGTAAGCGGGAGCAGAACCTAAGCCTTTGGTACCGGCTATGGAACTGATTACGGCAATGTGTCCGTATCCCTGCTTGCGGAAATAGCGGAAAGCAGCGCCTACCATGCGTACAAATCCTGTTCCGTTGGTTTCCAGTGTACGTATTTCGATGTCTGCATTCAAGTCTCTGTTCTGACGGCCGATACCCGAACTTTGAAGAAACAGATCCATTCCGCCTACCTGTTCTATCAGTTGGTAGAGTCGTGCTTCGGCCTCGTCCTCTTGTACATCTATACACTGAATACTGATTTGTGAAGGAGCTTCGGCCTGCAGTTCTTTTAAGAGTGCTTCCCGGCGTCCGGCTATGCCGATGTGCCAGCCTTCTGCCACGAGCTGTCGGGCTACTTCTTTACCGATGCCCGAGGTGGCTCCTACAATAATGGCGCGTTTGTGGTTCATGGTCTTTCTCTATTGGTTGGTTCTTATTTCATACATAAAATCGTGTGCGGTTGGTGTAGTTGCACCTTCTTGCGCATAATGGAATTTTCCGGCAAAAGGCATCTTCTCGTTGACCGGCCGCAGCTCTTGCGTAAGATGATTGCAGAATACCGTATACGAATGGTTGTTCATTCGTGCTCCAGCATCATCCCGGAAAACGGTAATGTAGTGGTTCAGCGGATAGGCATGTACAATCTGATTGATATCGAGTGCCAGTGCCCGTGCTTCGGCGGGGGTGATGCGGTCGAACAGATTCGACAGATTGAATACAACCAGCTCGGACAATACCGAATGTGCCATCCAGAATTCTGCTTTCAGGGCCGTGAGTTTAGGGTAGAAGGCACATGCTACATGGCGATAACTTTCGGTCTGGAAAAAATGAGCCGCCGTTTCTCCCATTTCCTGAAGCGGATAAATGCCGATGTACGTCAGGGCGGTACGCGGCAACTGGCGGCAGGTGTCGGCAAATGCCAGACCCGATGCTCCTGCTTCATAAGAAAGATCGCAGAATACGGTTCTTCCCGATGCATTTTTCATGGCAGTGGCAAAAAGGTTACCGTTGCCCTCCCATAAAGATCGGGCTGCCGCATATTGACGTGGCATATAATAATGGTTGTACAGCAACGCATAGTCGGCGGGTGCAGACAAGGCAGCTTCCGAACGGAAGGTACAGCGCCCGTAACCGGTTATTTCACGATGATATACTTCATCCTGACGGTTGTTTTGCTCTTGGAAAGGTTGTTCGACGGTTTCCGTAAAAACTTGCCGGAATGCGTCGGGCAGCGGGTATACAGCTGGATTCAAGTCCCATCCGGCTGTATAGTCTGGTATATCGAACCGTCCGTTGCAGAAATCATCTGTATTCGTTTCAATGTATCCGTTTCGCATCCGGATGTATTCCATCAGCTTATAGAAGGTGATATGGCTGCCCAATACCTGTGGATTTCCTGTCAGGATAAGTTGCTTGCGGGCACGGGTAATGGCCACATTCAGTTTGCGGTCTATCAGAAAGTCTCCTTCCCGGAAGGTATTGGCGGTAAGGAAATTCAACTGACTGAAATTGCGTATGGTAAACGAGTAGATGATGACATCGCGCTGACTGCCCTGATAGCGTTCTACGGTATCGATGGAGATATCGAGCAAGGCAGGTATTTCCAGTCGGGCGATTTCCTTCCGGATCATGGCTATCTGGTTGCGGTAAGGTACGATGACACCTACTGTTTTATGGACATCAAAGTTGGCCTCTGTCAGTCGGTAGATGTGTTGCAGCAGACAGGCTACGATACGTGCTTCGTTTAAGTTGGTTTTCTCTGAGAGATGAACCTCTTGCGGAGTTTCTGCCGGGATAAATATCATACGGCGGTTGGCCAGCAGGCGGTCGGTGCTGTCTTGTACTTTTGTAGTATCCGGATATGGAAAAGTTTCTTCCTGATGAGGCAGAGGAACAGGCTCCAGTTGCTCGTAATAGTAGAATGTCTGATTGGGAAATTCGGACACGGCCGGATGCATACGTCCCTGTTTGTGGAGAATGCTGCGGTGGGTGTCCGCACATTGCTTGTACAGACGCTCGAACAGCGAGTTACGGCAGTCGTATAGCCCGATTTGTTGTAAGATAGGGTCATTGACAGCTGCTTCTTCTACACTCTGCTGTGCGATGGCGGGCAACTGTTTGTAGTCGCCTATCAGTACAAACTTGTCGATGGCATTTGCCTGTCCGCAGCGTGCCGATAAAATTCCGGTCAGGTCTGGTTCCAGAATCTGTGAGGCTTCGTCGATAATCGCCAACTGGAAATGTTTCAGATTAAACAGATGCAGGCGGTTGTTGATGGCCGTAGTAGTTCCTACAAAAATGCGTGTATCGGCAATTTTCTGTTTGATATCGGTCAGTTTGGGGCAATCCGCCAGACTGTTTTTCAGCAGATAAGGCAGAAAACGCTTGTCGCAGGAGAGCTCGTTTCCGATGCGGATAAACGGAGTCTGTGCGGCGATGCCCGAGTCGACCAGCATACTGCATATCTCGTCTACAGCCCTGTTGGTATACGACAGCAACAGAAGTGAAGCATCCGGTTCTGTCAGTGCTTCTTCTACCATATAGCGCAAGGCGCAGGAGGTCTTTCCTGTACCCGGAGGACCTACCAGCAAAAAGTAGTCGTCGGCTTGTTTCTCTTTCAGAATAAGCTCATCAAAGCGGCCGTAAGAGCCGTTCAGTTTGCGTTCTGTGCAACAGGAAGGCATACGCTGGCAGAGAATGAGTGCTTTGCGGTCTGCGCGTGCCGATAAAAAGGCATACAGTCCGCGCATGGCGGCGGTAGCAGAAGAGTCGGAGAAGTCGTGCTCAATGGCAAATGTGTCGTGTTCGTCTCCTATAATATCTTTGTTCTGCTGCCCGTTTCGCAACAGAATTGTAATCCGGTCGGTCTGAATGCTGACAATGTTTCCTTTCATCAGAATCTGATTGCGGACATCGGGTTGCTCTTTGTAGGAATAGAAGATAATGATGTCGCCTGCACGGAAATTGGGCAGGAATTCATCGTCTTGCTGGGGAATACTCAGTTCGATGAGGTCGTATCCTTTGTTGGGACTGCTTTGTGCTTTGGAACGGATGGTCAGTCCCAGTAAGATGTTGCCCGACTCCAGTTTCTCGGCAAGTGGCATATGCCATAAGGAGGCAAATCCGTTGGAGGGGTCGACACGTCCTCCGGTCTTGCCTAAAATCTGCTCTTTGGATACGAAGGTGAAGAAGCGCTGGAAGTAAGCTCGTTCCAATGGGGTACAGCGCTTTAAAGTATTGATGGTTTCTTGTAGCTGAGGCTCCTGGAAGTCGTTCCACAATCGGTTGCACACCTGTCTTTCGTTGAGCAGGTCTGTATTGAGTTGTTCTACAACGGGGGTAATGGCTCCTTCTCCGAAGCTGATTTCATTGGCAACGATGTAATTGCGCAGTCTCATGCTTTCTCTAAACAGTGTTTCAGCAAAGTGTTCTATCATCAGGCCGTCGGTATATTTAGAGTAAAGAAGGAAGGTCTGCAAGTCGTTGGTCTCTTTCCCGAAGTTGTACATCAAGACTCCCTGATAGAGCATCATCTGTACAAAGTGGTCTTCCTTGTGCTTGCGGTTGAACTCATCTCTTTTACCCGATTTCTGTTCTATCAGCACTTTAAAGTCTTTCTGTAGCATATCGACACGTCCCTGCAATCCTAGTTTTTCGCAGATGAAAGAGGCTTCGAGCAGGGTGTTGTGCTTGTCGAAGGCATGGATATTGTGTGGAAGTATGTCTTGTACAAACGATCGGATATTGACCATCTGTGCCTGTGCCTGTTCATGAAAGTTGGCTGGGAGCGGGCAGGTACAAAACTCCAGTGCCGATGAGGCAAAGAACTTTTTGATGGTACGGGCATAGGTAACCGGTTCTTCGCTGTGTTCGTTGATGTAATCGTCAAGAAACTGGCTGGCCAGGTTACCCATCAGAATGGGAGCGGTATTGGCCTTGGGCTTTACCTTGTTGAGGAAAAAGTTCAGCGGATGACGTCCGTATTCACGGAAGCAGGCCGCCAGTGAACTGATGTCAATCAGGTAGTCCGGATGAATGATAATGAGCTGTGGGATGTAATGGTTCTCCTCATCAATGTGTACATCGAGCAGGTTGATGGGAAGGTTTTCTGTCAGCAGTTCGTGCAGATAGGATAAATCTCCGTTGCATCCTCCTTTCATATAGTCGATGATGATGAAAGGGTCTTCTTCACTGTCGGTCGCAGCAAAGATGTGGTTCTCGTTCCAACTTGTAACCGAAGCTCGTATGTAGGGAATACGCGAGTGCTGCGTACCTTTATAAGGACGGTTGGAATGAGGTATTTGAGGAAGCAGACTGGCAGGAATGTCTTCTTCGAAGGCCAGTGAAATGAAACGTACCAGCGCGCGCAAATCGTAAAGATATTCTTCCATCAGGGGCTGAAAGTCGTTTCGCATGGCTGCATTGCAATTGCGGCGCATCGTTTGTATGGCATATTTGTCCGAAGGAGTCATGCGTTTCTCCTTGCAAATGTAGTCGATACGGGAGAACAGATTGGCAAAAGAAAAGGTTACCCCCACTGTCAGTTCGTAGCAGGCTTGTTCCAAAACTTTATACAGAAGAATGTATTTGGCCCGGAGATTTTCGGGAGCTGCTGCGGGCTGGCGGTGTATCTGTTCAATACGGTTGTACAGATCGAAGGACTGTATTTCGATTCGTGAGGTAGAAAAGTCAAACATTATCGGGCAGATACATTAGAGATATTCAGAGAACTGTATGTGTGGAGCTGTGTAAGCTGAAAACGAGGATAAGATATAGTGTATCTGTCTGTGTGAAAGCAAGTTCTAAAATTCATACTATCTTTGTTTTTACTATGAAAAACAAAGATAGTGTTTTTATTTTATTTTGTCCGTACTTTTTCTTTTCGCAGTGGCTTGTTGCGGAGGCGCAGACTGTTGGTTACTACGCTTACACTACTCATGGCCATGGCTGCTCCCGCCAGCATCGGATTCAAAAGAAAACCATTGATTGGGAACAGGATGCCGGCAGCTACCGGTACTCCGATCAGATTGTAGATGAATGCCCAGAACAGATTCTGACGGATAGTGCGGACGGTAAGCGCAGACAGACGGATGGCTTCTGGAATTTTGGTCAGATCGGATGAGATTAATGTAATTTTTGCCACATCCATGGCAATATCGCTTCCTTTACCCATTGCAATACTCAGGTCGGCTTGGGCAAGAGCAGCACTGTCGTTTATTCCATCGCCTACCATGGCTACACATTTGCCTTTCTGTTGCAAGGATTTGATGTATGCAGCTTTTTGTTGAGGCAATACTTCGGCCTGGTAGTGGCTGATACCGGCTTGTCGGGCAATGGCTTGTGCGGTAGAAGGGTTGTCGCCGGTCAGCATCACGACATCGATTCCCTGTTGTTGAAGGAGGGAGATGGCTTCTCGGGATGTTTCTTTAATGCGGTCGCTGATGGCTGCGATACCCAGGACTTGCTTCTCGTCGGCAAACCAGATGACGGTCTGTGCGTCACGGGTAAAGGTTGCTGCGGTTTCTTCCTGCTCGCTGGAAATCCGGATACCCTGTGTTTTAAGCAACTGCTCGTTTCCGGCCAGATAATACTGATTGTTGAAACAGGCTTTTACACCTTGTCCGGTGAGACTTTCGAATTGGGTAAGGGGCAGGAATTCTCCTTTCAGATGGTGGGTGACGGCATTGGCCAGTGGGTGTTCGGAGAGTTTCTCCAGACTGTAAAAGATATTGCGGATTTCTTCGCTGTTGTTCCACCATATCATGTGGTTTACAGTAGGCTGTCCTTCGGTAATAGTACCGGTTTTATCCAGTACGATGGTGTCGATTCGTTTGGCTGTTTCCAGACTTTCTGCGTCTTTTATCAGGATTCCCTGTTCTGCTCCTTTTCCTATTCCTACCATGATGGCTGTAGGAGTGGCCAGTCCCAAAGCACAGGGACAGGCAATGATGAGTACGGTAACTGCGGCCAGTAGTCCGTGGGTAAATCCGTTCTCTGGGGCAAGTATCAGCCATAATACAAAGCTTAGAAGGGCAATACTGAGGATGACGGGTACAAAGATTCCGGCAATCTTGTCGACCAGTTTCTGTACCGGAGCCTTGCTGCCTTGTGCCTCTTGTACCATGTGGATGATATGGGCAAGCATGGTATCAGAGCCAACTTTTTCGGCTTTGAACTGGAAGCTTCCTTTTTGGTTGATGGTACCTGCAAAAACGCGACTGCCTTTTTCTTTATAGACAGGCACCGGTTCTCCGCTTAGCATACTTTCGTCGATATACGAATTGCCTTCGTAAACCATACCGTCGACAGCAATTTTTTCTCCTGGTTTTACGAGAAGAGTGTCGTGTACACGGATTTGTTCGATACTGACTTCCTGCTGCTTGCCGTCAGGAGTAAGAAGTGTGACAGTTTTAGGTTGAAGTCCGATTAGTTTTTTGATGGCAGCTGATGTGTTGTCTTTGGCTCTTGCTTCGAGCAGTCGTCCTAATAGGATGAAGGCAATGATGACACTGGCTGCTTCGAAATATACGTGTGGCTGTACACCTCGCTCCAGCCAGAATTCAGGATAGAAGAGATTGAAAAGACTGAACAGGTAGGCAATGCCGGTACTGTTGGCTACTAAAGTGTCCATATTGGCAGAGCGGTGCTTGAGTTGCTTCCAGGCGTTGATATAAAAGTCTCTTCCCAACCAGAATACGACAGGGGTGGAGAGTATCCACATGATATAATTGGCATAAGGTATGTCCATAAAGAACATTCCGATAAGGGCAATGGGCAGTGACAGAAGAATAGCCCAGATGGTACGCACTTTCTGATGGTGCAGTTTTTCTGTATGAGTATGTTCTGCTTCTTCTGGTTCTTGAGGTTGTATGTCTACGATTAAGTCGTATCCTGCTTTTTGGATGGCAGTTTTCAGTGCTTCGGGTGAGCAGAGTGAAGTATCATATTCTACTGTAGCCGTAGCTGCTGCATAGTTTACTGTGGCTGATAATACTCCGGGTTGTTTGTTCAGGGTTTTATCAACGCGTGCCGCGCAGGCGGCACAACTCATCTCGAGTACGGGAAAGGTTTGTTTGACGATTTTATTGTTTGCCATAATTCTTTTTTTATTGGAAGCAAAGATACAGTGGCAAACGGTAGGAGGTGTTATATAATTATGGATATGATTTATACGATTTGGTCAATGGCTTTTCTTTTTTGTTCTTTTATTTTCCTGAATTGACTGGGAGTGGTTCCGGTTACACTTTTAAACTGTGCACTTAAATGTGCTGTGCTCGAGTAGTTGAGCTTTATGGCTATTTCGTTGAGGGATAGCTCGTTGTAGAGTAGTAGTTCTTTTACTCGTTCTATCTTTTGGGCGATGAAATACTTTTCAATGGTCATACCTGTGGTTTCTGAAAATAGTTTGCTGAGCAGACTATACTCGGAGTGACATTTTGTAGTCAGGTAATCCGATAGATTGGTCTTGAGATTGTTATCCTGATAGTAAATCAGTTCGATAATTTCTTTCTTTATTTGCTCAATTAGCCGGATACGTTTGTCGTCTATCAGTTCAAATCCGATGGGGCGCAGTTGTTCGTCTATTGCTTTATAGTCGTTGGGTAATAATTGTTCTTCAACGATAACTTTACCCAATTCTATGTGCCGGAGGGTAAATCCCATATTTGTGAGCAATTGTTTTACAACCATGATGCAACGGTTGCAGACCATATTTTTTATATAAATAGTACTTCCTTCCATATCTGTATAACGAACTTTATTTACAAAACTATAAACAATTTGTGAGAAGATGATGTTTTCTTTTATATTTATGGCAATTAATATTGATATAAAGAAATATGAAGAAAATGCTTTGTCCGCAGTGTAAGATTGCTGCTATGTATGTAAAGAACGAGAAAGGGGAACGTTTGTTAGTGTATGTAACAGATGAAGGGGAAGTGGTGGCCAAGGATCCGGAACACTCACTTGATGGGTATGATACATCAGAAGTTTTTTGTTTGGGATGTTCGTGGCATGGTTCTCCCAAACGTTTGGTGAAGTATTAAGATGTTAGGAAAGGAGGAAAAATATTGAGATTATAATTTTCGTATAGCTGTTTGCCTTATTTTTATGCTTTGTTTTTTGGGAGGGTATGCCTTCAGTAGGATGATAATAAAACTGTTGAGTGTTGTTTATTTGATTTTTTGTAAGCAAAGTAGGGCGTTTTTTCTGTGAGTTTTTCATTCTTGTGTCATTTGAGAGTATGTTTTTTCAAAAAGATTTTTTCCTTGAGGAAAGATAAATGTGCTTATATTATATAATAATGTATATGGAAATCTCCGTTATATCCTCCTTTGCAGAAAAACAACTCATAAAACCTGCTGTAAAACAGTTATTTGCAA